>NZ_JBFODQ010000031.1:0-153026 GCF_040908355.1 Aeromonas sp. R2-2
CCACAAACTGAGTGGGTATGGTTGAACTGGCTACACCTAATTTTGCAATCAATGAGTGAATACCAGCTGTTGTACTGCCAAAGAGCAACTCAGCACGGCCATTTTCATTGGTTAGGCTTTCAAAAGTACGTTCGTTGTTATCAGGCCCAACCAAGGTAAACGCGACCACTTCACCTCTGACAGGCTCACCTTGGCGATCTTGGAAGTCCACAAAAGCCTTGTTTGTATCGATGCCATTTGCAACAGCCCCATCTTTTTCGAGCTGAATACTCCCACCGAAAACAGTGACACCGCTCAAGTCCACGGCAAAAGGCAACTCAATCGAAGCTTTAGCTTTCAATTTACTTACAGCATCAACTTTAACCACTCGGGCATATTGGGATGTGACAAAAACACGCCCTCTGCCATTTATATCAGTTACAATATTTCGCTCTGAAAGAGTTGCTTGCCCATCGGATGCAAACATTATCTCTTCATTAGCAATCGAGTTTCCTTTGGGATCTTTTAGGTAGGCCTCAATCCAGTGGCCATCCGTTCCATCTGCAACAACACCATCCCTGGGGGAGACTGACAGAAGCTGAATGTTTGCAAAAAACACATCTGGCAAAAAAGTCAGGGTGCACTGTTCACTGCGGCCATTAACGGTTGCAGAAATAACATATGGACCAGCTGAAATAGACTTCAGCTTTGCAGTGAGAATACCATTTTCATCTGTTCTACCATTTGAGGAAATCAATACATTCCCTGGCATATCAAATATAACGTTTACACTAGGAACAGGTGAGCCAAACGCATCAATCACACTTACCGAAACCTCGTTCTCAGACTCGCCATCAGCAATTGCATTGTCAATCAGAACGTCCATCTTAGATATCGCAGCTGAAGCTTCATCTGCACGGAAATTACTTACAATTGATTTGGTTGAACCATTAATTGTAAGTTGAACGGTTGCAGAACCAGCACGCGTGCTGCTAAAGGGGATCTCGGCCATACCCGTTGCATCAGTACTCACCTCTCCAGCAACCGAGACACCTTGACTCCCCACAACGTTAATTGAGGTATTAGGAAGCAGGTTGTTGTTGCGATCATACAACCTAACAATAATTTTATTTTTATCACGGCCATTAGCGATTGCATTATCAGCAACCAGTTCGACCACTGAATTATCGAAGCTCGCGCCATTTACATCACCAACAAAAGTCATTAACGCTGAACCGCGATTACCATTACGAATAATCTCAGCAACAGCAGATACCTGACCAGCGAGAGTGGTACTCACGGAGACGCTTAATGAGCCATTTACATCAAGTTCGCCTCGGACCTCTTTAATTACTTGACCTTGCGTAGTGTTTGTCAGCGCCAAATAAATAGGTTCTCCGACCAACGGCTGACCAGTTTCACCGTTCATGCCAGACACGGTGATATCTATTGAATCAACACCATCGGCGATAGCCGAGGTTTTACTCAAAGAGATAGATGAGACGTCGAAGGGGCTACGTTGAGTATCAAGTGTAATTGTCGCACGTTCAGAGCTATTTCCTTTTTTATCTTTGGCAATAGCACCTATGATATAAGATGACCTAGGCTCATAGGCATTACGAAAAGGTATTGCCTGCCCAATAGATGGTAAAATAATTTTAGCGCGATCATTACCAACAGGCGTGACAGAGCCACCATCTGCCATTAGCGATGACGCATCCCACACAACCTTATCAATCCCATATTTGCTAGTGACATGAGCCGTCACCACGACTGTCTCACCTGAGTATGGATTGCCTTCTGATGTTAAGTGCAGGTTTATTAGTTCTTGTTTTTTATATTCGTAAACGATGTTGTTGTTACGTTCAACCAACTGTAACCGGCTACCCTGTAAAGAACGTGATGCCGCTACGGCATTTCCATTTAGTTGCTCAGATAAAGAAACACCCAAACGATAGGTTAACCCAGCAGTAAAGCTTGTCGCATTGCTGCCTGTGCTATTTTTATGCTCAACACCAAACTTAAGCAAAGGAAAAGGCGTGTAATCGACCCCAACCCCGATAGAAGAAGGATTACGCTGACGATCGGATTGCGATGTCAATGCGACTTCGTTACCAAAGTATTTTTCATAGGAAATATTTGCCCCGAGCTGTGGCAAAGATGGAAGGTTGCCACTCAGCTTAATGTCGGCCCCTCTGGCAGCCCTTTCATCATAATCCTGCATCGATGGAACGGAGGATTGACGCCACCCACTGATAGGTGTGTATATATTGGCTGAAATTTTAGCGTTGTCAGTCCATATCTCAGTTCCTAACCCAAGACGACTCGACGAGCTCTTGGCATCAAAATCATAAAACGAATTGACACCCAACATCGACACATCGTTGAAGTAACGTGCACCTAACCCCAGGTTGTATATATCTCTATCATTTCCGGAACGATATCCAAGTTGAGAGAAATATAGAGAATCCCCGTAGTCAGCTAAAGAAAAAAGAACGTCTAACGCCCCTTTTCCCTTGCTGTCAAATGACACCTGCGCAGTTCCGTATTGATTTAACCAATCTTGTACAGCAGTGTTTGCCATACGCTCACCAATACCAACCGCTTTAGACAAAGCGTTAGCTTTGCGGGATGAACCTGATACTAGTTGCGCGGCCTCAGTGGCAATGACTGCGATTGCATTCTCATTAACTATTTTCTGGAAAGGCGATCCGTTCACGCTAGCTTGTTCAGGAAATATTTCCGGAATAGCATTATCGCTCACTTTATCCTCCAGCAAGGGTGAGCGATTCAGGGCAATACTGGGCTTTATTGGGGCCTCAACACCAGCAGCATCAAGTTTTTCTACGAAGAAAGAAGAACGATACGGACTAGAAGCCATCTCATCATTGTCTTTTGTTCCTGTGATGAGCGGTCCTTCAGAAAAAGATATATTTGTCCGTTCTTGTAGGTAGTATGTTCTACCATCTTTAACTTGCGCGTAAGCTGAAAAGGAGAGAGATATAGGGAAGAATACTTGAACAAATATATTCAACCATACAAAAACAAACCCGCGAAGGGGATAAGCGCTGTTCCAAAACAGACATGTAACCGATCTTTTGTAGACCGAATATGACAACTTAGCAGACCTGACAATACAGGCCTTTAAAGCGAATGAGCTAAACAGCTGATTAAGCATCATACTACCCTCAAATTACCTCAACAACTATTTCTATGTCCCCTAGCCCCTATTCAATTCCGTATAAAGCCAGTAGAATACTTACACAAGACACCTACACACATGAATAGCGCAAGTGATCTGTGCCAGCCACACAACAACAAGAACAGGTATCAACTACTATCAATTAAAAATGCTAGCCACAAAACAAAACAAATAAAAATAAAAATAAAAATAAAAATAAGCAGGGTAAAATCAGTTACTTACAAGGAAACGCGCCTCAACACACTTTCAGGAAATCAAGCCCATCGTAAAACCGCACTCAACAGTTAATTTAACAAAGAAGTCAATAACGGCCGTACTCTCAACGCTTCCTCCTACGACACTTCAGGCAGACCGAGTTGAGAGCTAAACTCTAGCAGGCCGCTGAGCAATACCTAACGATCGGTTGGGAAGGACGATTGCAAGCATGAGCGCAATTTAAAAACTGAGCACCTATTTCTCGACTGCCAATCTCGGGAAAGGACAATCTTGTTGAATAACATCGAAATGCCCATTCAGATTCATTGTGCTTTGAAATAAATAAACTATTTGATAGTGAGATAAACATTACTTAGAACTAGTTGCTTGGATATCTGCAAGCAGACGTTGCCAGATGCACTCATGGCTGCCCTACCCTATATTGACACCTCCGATGCCACACAGACACCTACCGAAGTTTGTTCAGCCAAAGCCATCCGCCCACTGCTATAATCCCAAGCCCCCACCACCACATTTACAAATAAAATTTTGTTTTTACTTTTATTTAATTTTAAATTTACACTCTGGGTGGTATTTTTATACGGTGTCACGACGCAACCTATGGCACATGTTTTTATCCCAGTTTGAGCTGAGTAATCAGCTCTTTTTTTTATTGGTAATCCGAATTACGATAAATAGCCCGACGAGACACTTAAACTACATCCTAACTAAACAGCTGCTCCTAATAGTGCTACATCTTGCCGGAAGCGTAAGTAATTTGTGCAATCTGACAGCAACACCTTAAGTGACAATGCTCAGCGACGCTCTTGCTCCATGTCACCTGTAGAAGCGTTAAGGGTACAATGATCTACTATTCTGAACGGCTATTTAGATAAGAATTATAATTAAGCTCTTACCTACTATTATAAAGGCTCAACACTAGCAACTCCAAAATATCGGACCTTAAAAGTATGAAGTTAGCAGAGAAGTACAGAATTTCAGTTGTGAACAACAATTCATTTTATATTTTCAAGGAAGAAGATGGCCTGTTCATACATGGGGAGTCCTTAGAAAAATGGCTGTCAATTGGAGCAATGATTAAAGATAACATCATCATATCTAGAGAGTCTGGAAGGCAATATTTGAGCGCCAAAATACCACCTACATTCTTATTTTCATTTATTTTTGACAAACCAAGGCTGTTTGAAGTCACTAATGTCGACTTTGGCTATAGAATTAAAGTTCTGCAAGAAATCTAGAGAGGTAAATCTAACCAGTTGGAATATTTTTGCTGGAAAAAGGAAATAATACTCTCATCCAAGAATTAGCAGGTAATGTCATTATAGATCATACTCGCTGTCAGCGCGACAACTTATGCATACTGCGTTCACCACTTTAACATGATAAAGTAGTTTATATCGATATTATCTAGGGAAGGTGCGAACAAGTGGATTGCACCTTCACCACGAACTCTTTGTCCGCATTTGAAATACCCATCACTCCAAAAACCTGACTTTTGCCGCAAGTATTCGGCTATTAAGCGCCTTTTAGCCTCATTTTCGAGGCTTATCTCGATTTTTGGGCGCAGTTACCCCATGTCCGTATCATCTGGTCCACGCGAAACAGATTCGCCAGAGTAAACAACATAGCCAATTGGTTGTCGTTCTTGCGCAGCCCCTTGAACCGCACCTTCACAAAGCCAAACTGACGTTTAATGATACGAAACGGGTGCTCCACCTTGGCGCGGATGCTGGATTTGAGCCTCTCAAAGGGCGTTGTTTCCCAAATCGATGCCGCTTGAATGGAACTAACTGAGGACTTGGTGATCTGATCACCACCATCCTCTTCAAGCCTGCATCATGGGCATATCGCTTCATCCCATCACCAACTGGCCTCAATACAACAAGTCTTTGATTAACCGTGGTTCACTCACCTTCTGGGTTGATACCGAGGCCATGAACAACTGGTTTCACCACGACCATCACGGACGGCGGGGCCGCAGCCAGCTCTACACCGACCAGACCATTTGTACCTTCCTGATGCTCAAGGGGATTTTCAACCTCACTCTGCGAGCCACTCAGGGACTACTCGACTCTCTGTTCGAGTTGATGAATATGCCGTTGTGCGCACCGGACTACAGCTGTGTCAGCAAGCGCACTCGCACAGTGAAAGTGGCCTATCGACAACCCGCCAAGGGGCGTATCACCGACCTGGTTATCGACTCGACCGGCCTGAAGGTATTTGGTAAAGGCGAGTGGAAGGTCAGAAAACACGGCGCCGAGAAACGGCGAGTGTGGCGCAAGTTGCATCTGGCGGTAGACCCTGTGACCCACGATATCGTGGCGGCGGAAGTCTCACTGGAAAATGTCCATGATGCCGAGGTGTTGCCCACCTTGCTCAACCCTCAGCGGCGTAAGCTGGGACATGTTTATGCTGATGGCGCCTATGACAGCAAAGCCAGCCATCGGCTTATCT
Source organism: Aeromonas sp. R2-2 (assembly GCF_040908355.1). NCBI lineage: Bacteria > Pseudomonadati > Pseudomonadota > Gammaproteobacteria > Aeromonadales > Aeromonadaceae > Aeromonas > Aeromonas sp. R2-2. The sequence continues at coordinate 5,852 of NZ_JBFODQ010000031.1, forward strand.
CGCGCAAAGGGGCGACAGCCTGTATCCCGCCCCGCAAAAACGCTGGGCTGTGGAAAAAGGGGCATCCAAGAAATGAGGCTGTGCTGGTGCGTATTCCGGCGAAGTTGAACAGCCATTCCGGCCAACGTGAACACTCTGATCCTTAACGCGCTCACGTCATCTCGTTTCTAACTCGACTGTTCAGATTGGGTCAACTCACTTCTCCTCTTCCTCATCGATTCTCCCTTCAGTGACAGCCGGTGAGCGTTGTGCATCAGCTGGTCCAAGATCGCATCTGCCAGGGTGTTGTCACCCAAGCTCGCGTACCACTCTTCAGTTGGCAGCTGACTGACCACTATCGTCGAGTATTTCCCATACCGATCATCCATGATCTCCAGCAGTGCGTTGCGCTGTTCGGCATTCACCACCTCCAGTCCCCAGTCATCCAAGATCAGCAGCTCTATCCTTGCCAGTTGACCCAGCAATCTAGCGTAACTGCCATCTACCTTGGCCAGGCTCAGCTCAAGCAGCAGACGTGGCAGCCGGTAGTAACGAGTGCTATGCCCTTGCTGACAGGCTTGATAGCCCAGCGCACAAGCCAGGTAGGTTTTTCCACAGCCACAGGGGCCGGTAATGAGCAGGTTCTGGCCCCGGCGCAGCCACTCTCCTTGGGCCAGGTTTGCTACCTGTGACCGCTCCAGGTTGCGTGCTGACTGGTAGTCCACCTCTTGTACCGTGGCCTGGAGTTTGAGCCGCGCCTGCTTGACCAGCCGAGCTTGTTTACGCTGCTCCCGGCTCAGTTGTTCGTATTCGACCAGCAGGCTTAGCCGCTCGATGAAGGGTAGCCCTTCGTAGGTACTCGCTTGTTCAAGTTGTTGTGTTGCACAGCATCCGCCATGCCGGTCAGTTTCAGGTTTCTCAGGCGAGTCAGGGTTTGTTGGGTCATGGGGCGTATCCTCTTTAGTGGAAGCTCTGGGGGCTACGGATGTTCTCGTGCTCTTGCGGTAACTCTGGGTAGCTCAGCGGGCTTGCGGGCAGTTGGTCGCGGCCACAGGTCAGCACCGACTTGAGCTGCTTGAGCCGCACCAGTCCTTCCCGGTTAGCCAACTGACAGCAAGCCTCGACCCGTGATGACGGATACTCTCGACTAAGACTCAGTAGACCCAGGCAGAGTCGGTATGCCTGCTCGGCATGGGCTTTCTCTTCCAGCCGTTCGCTAACCCAGCACAAGGTGCCCGGTCCGATGTCAGCAGCCCACTGTTTAAGACGCCCTGGGGTCCAGCGTTGCTGCTTGCTGTGTCGTTCCGGCATGTGCTCAGGGAGCGTGCTCATCCCCGGGATGGTTTTACGTGGATGGCTCGCGACCAGCTGTTGCTGGTGATAGACCTGAAGCAGTGTGTCGCCTGCATGGAGCTCCAGTTGCTGACCCACATACAGGTGTGGCACCGAGTAATGGTGCTGCTCATAGCTGACGTGATAGTCGATGTTGACCTTGACCGTTTTGATGGCGACATAGCGATAGGGATGCACCGGCAGTGGTCCCAGTGCCGGGCGGTCCAACTGCTCAAATGCGTCACGTCGGTTACCGGGCAGTTGCTTGAACGGACGCTCGTTGAGTTCGTTCAGTAAGGCACGGATGCACTGGTTGAGTTCGGCAAGCGAGAAGAAGGTCTGATGGCGTAGGCGGGCCAGGATGCAGCGCTCGACGATCTGCACACCCACCTCCGCCTTGGCCTTGTCCTTGTCCTTGTCCTTGGGCTTGTAAGGACGAGCTGGCATCACCGCCACCTGATAGTGCTCGGCCAACTGCTGGTAGCTGGGGTTGAGCTCGGGATCGTATCGGCAAGCCTTGCTGACACCGCTCTTGAGGTTGTCGGGGATCAGCAGTGCTGGGGTACCGCCGAAAAACTCAAAGGCACGGACATGGCTTTGCAGCCAGTCCGGCAGTGACTGTGACCAGGTGGCCTCGGCAAAGGTGTAGTTGGACGCACCGAGCACGGCGACAAAGACTTGTGCCTGACGGACCTCACCCGTAGTCGGCGACACGATGGGCACCGTGGGCCCGCAGTAGTCGATAAAGAGCTTTTCCCCCGCCTTATGGATCTGGCGCATGGAGCGCTTTTGCAACTGACACTAGGACTTGTAACGGTCGCAGAACTGGGAGTAGCTGTAACAGCTATTGGGATAGCGCTGGGTGTACTCCTCCCTGAGCAGCTGTTTGGAGACCCCCTTGCGCTTGAGCTCCTGATGGACAGAGGGCCAATCCGGCACGACATGGCGGGCCGATATGGTGGTATCGGCCTGCGGATAAAACAGGGCAGCCAGTCGGCCATCATCAAGCTCGGTGGGCTGGGGCCAGCTAAGGCAGAGCGCCTGGGCACTTTTGAGGAGTTTCTGGATGGAGCCGACACTGACCTTGGTACAGATACTGATCTGGCGAACAGAGAGGTCAGCTTACAGCCGCAGTCGCAGCACTTCACGAATTTTACGCATTGCAATCCTCTTGGCAGACATAGGCTCTTCCCAGGCAAAAGGGAGAGCGTATCAAAGGTTGTTAAATCAATGCGTTAAGGATGATTCCGGTGAATGTGAACAGTGATTCCGGGATGTTGAACACTGTTTCCGGAAAGGAGGAGCAAAGTGTTCAGGTTGAGCCGGAATGAGCGTTCACATTGGTCCGGAAATGGTGTTCACGTTGAACCGGAATCGGTGTTCATGATCGGCCGGAATATGCACTTGCGGTAGACCCAGTGACCCACGATATCGTGGCGGCGGAAGTGTCGTTGGAAAATGTCCATGATGCCGAGGTGCTGCCCACCTTGCTCAACCCACTGCTGCGCAAGCTGGGACATGTTTATGCAGACGGCGCCTACGACAGCAAAGCCAGCCATCAGCTTATCTCGCACAAAGGGGCGACAGCCTGTATCCCGCCTCGCAAAAGCGCGGGGTTATGGAAAAAAGGACACGCAAGAAATGACGCGGTGCTGGTGATGCGTAAGGAAGGACTGGCACACTGGAAGAAGATATCGGGGTATCACCGTCGCTCACTGGCCGAGACGGCGATGTATCGGTTCAAGCAGTTACTGACGGGGAAAATCAGTCTGCGTAACTACAACGGCCAAGTGGGAGAGGTTATGGCGTATGTGAGAGCGATAAACAAACTGAATACGCTTGGTCTGCCTGTCAGAAAGCCCCAAGTGTAGCAGTCACCCAGGGCTGGGGAAGTCATGACTTGCTGGCTGATTTGGGCAACAACGCCGATCAAAACTTGATCGATCAGACTGATTTTGAAGATTTTTTGCCCCCCCCACTTGAAAAAATCGGAAAACTGTCCATTTAATAATTATGAGAGCTATAAATAAATTTTCTCCATTTCAACATTCCGCTGCTGCGCAGCGAAGAGAGACCAGTTTTTACCCCCCACACACATTTTTATTAAACCTATTAAATTTAAAGAGCTCTGACAAATTAATTTTCATTAACTTGACTTAAGGCATCAATACCTCATCACTGAGTAGTAGATCATATAGCTATATCGAGAAAAGAGAAAAACGCCATGTAAACTCAGTTAAAATTGGTTATATTCGCCCTTTAGAGCGGAAATAAAAACGTACTTTTGAAAAAATGATAATTTCATCTTTGCAAGCACCTCTCTACTAAATAACTGATCCCAATAGTGCTACACCTTCGCTGTGCCGTAGCCATTCCCCGGAAAAGGAGACACTGTATCCATGAAGTGTTTCACTCGGCCAGCAGGTTGGTCATTCCTCTGCATTGGTGATTGCGTGTGATGGGTTCATGTAACTTGTGCCACAGCCGTTCTATTTGATTAACCCAAGGACTGTAAACTGGCTGGAACACCAGGCAGAACTTGGGGTTCTTCTTCAACCATCGCTCGGTCTGTTTGCTTTGTGAATGATGTAGTTATCGAGGAGCAGCGTGATGGTTTTGGCTCGTCGGTAGTGGCGACGCAGCTTTTCCAGCATGGCGATAAACAGCGATGAGTTTTTCTTTATCCCGCTGACGTAAAGTACTCTTCCATTGCCTGCATGGAGAACGCCTGCCAGGTAATGTTTGGCATTCTGTCCCGGTGTGACAACCCGCTTTTGCTGTGCTCTGAACATTCAATCAGCCCCTAATTTAGGGTTGAGGTCTATATCGACTTCATCTTCATAAAACACCGTTATCGGCATAACAACGGGCCAGCGCTGCTTCGATATTTGCCATTTTCTCCTGATAGGCAGGGTCTTATATCCGCAAGGTCGGCACGGGCCTTCGCCAGACAATACCCATACGCGGTAACCATCGGCGGAGCGTGGAGGCTGCCATATTGAGGCATGTTAACCGATTGATTTTGATGACCAATAGCTCAGTACACCAACGGCTGCGCTGATAACCAAAATCTTGCGGAGAAAACTGCATGAGCAGCACCAGTAAGGTGACAATCTTGGCGACAGGTAAGACTGCGGCACGGCCAGCCGGTAAGGCTTCTAACGCCCCCAGGCCTTCATCTCGATACCACCGAAGCCAACGACCGATGGTCGAGCGCGCAGCGCCGGTAAGGTGATGAACATCAGTGATCGTGCATCCTTCATGTAACAGCAAGATCGCCATCAAGCGACGAGCATGCCCTTTATCACGGGTGGCATGGATGATTTTGTGAATGCGGCGCCGTTGTGGTCGTGGCAGGGGGTAGGATAGGCATCAACTCAGCCCTTTGGGTTTGGCTTGTTTTGTTTGGCGACTAATAAGATCGCACAAACTGGACTGAGTTCTCCTCCTCCAGTAATCTACTATTCGGGACAGCAATTTAGTTAAGTGGTAGGGATAGCTGGTAACTCGGCATCAAAAATCATCATTGAATTTTAATTGCAACGGCAATCATACTTATAACAAGTATAGCATTTACCAACACAGCAACAAATATCACCGCTTTAATAATCAAGTCTAAATTGATTTTGAACTTTGACAAGAAAATTCCCTCACAAGATATGCCGAATGGAGATTCCCTATAATCACTGCAATAATTGCAAGTAGCTATAGCATGTAGTTTATTTCTAGCTGAAACACCTTTTAGACAAAGAGATTTATTTTCCGCTGCATTTAAAAAAACACATTTTCCACTATGGTTTTAATTTTTAGAACCTGATCTCCCCCTTCTTTACCTGTAGGAGGTACAGATATTTTACTTTTTAATTCATGTGTGGCCGTCTGCTGTACTTGGTATGTAAATGCCCCGTATGCAGCTCAATTTTGGATGCATTACCCCGCATCATGAGTTGAAAAGCAGAAGCATTTAAAGCAATAAGAGAAAAAGCCATAGAAGTACCACTTCATTATTTTTAAATACTTCTTTTAGTATCGAACAATTAATGTGTCGACGTGTAGCAAAAAAATATTTTTTTATTTTTATTAGCGTTAATGGGATGGTCACGGCGTTGTTTCCCCCAATCAACCATCAAACAGCAAATGCACCTGGTGACCGCTACACTTGGTGCTTTCTGACAGGCAGCCCCAGGTTATTCAGCTTGTTCATAGCGCTTACATACGCCATCACGTCTCTCGCTTAGCCGTTATAGTTGCGCAGACAAATTTTCCCGTCAGCAACTGCTTGAACAGATACATGGCAGTCTCTGCCAGCGAACGCCGGTGATACCCCGATATCTTCTTCCTGTGCGCCAGCCCTTCCTTGCGCATTACCAGCACAACCTCATTTCTTGGATGTCCCTTTTTCCATAACCCCGCGCTCTTGCGAGGCGGGATACAGGCTGTCGCACCTTTGCGCGAGATAAGCTGATGGCAGGCTTTGCAATCATAGGCGCCATCCGCATAAACACGCCCCAGATTGCACCTCAGCGGGTTGAGTAAAGTCGGCAACACTTCTGCATTATGAACATTTTCCAAAGACACTTTCTCCGCAACAATATCGCCGCCAAAGGGATTTGTTTGGTCCTGACTCGCAGCATCTAAGCGTCGTGTTTTCTGAGCATTCACTCTCCTTCACCAAACACCTTCCGACTAGTCAGCCGATAACCAAGTCTGTGGTACATTCCTTACCTGACGCCGATAGTACAGCTTGCTTGCTGACAAAGCTTTAGTCAGACGCGCACAACAGCACGTTCATCAACTCGTACATGCAATCGAGTAGCCCTCAGTTACTAGAACAGTTAGTCTGATGCATCAGGAAAGTGCAGATACTCTGGTCGATGCAAGCAGGCAGCGACCCCATCACCCTGATGATCAGGGTAGAATCAGTCGTTCATCAACTCAGAAGGTGAGGTAGCCACTAGAAATCAGAAACTTGTTGTATTGAAACCAATCGGCTATTGAACAAAGCAACGTGCCCATAATGCAGAATTGAAGGGAATAATGGCTACCAGATCACAGCATCCCAGTTAGTTCTATTCGGCTGCATCAATTTAGGCGTAGATGGTCGCCCTCGTTTGACAAGCGAAATATGTGTGGTGATTTTACTCAGATTATCGATTTCGTGAACTTTATCGAGCGAGTTCATATGTTTATCTTCTTTTTAGCTAAGTACGGTGTCTTCGAGCTGTTTCGGGTAGTAGAAAAAGAAGTCGGGTGACATGCAGTTGAGGAGGGGTAGTTGTCGTTAAAGATTGCAACATCACAACATCGTGACATCAAAACTGATGTAGTATGTTCCCTATGTGCAGATCAAGACGTCCGAAACTTTGTGTAAACTTTTTTATCATAAATGCATGAGATGTTGACACGAACTGCATTAGTGATAAGTTTAATGCGATTTAAGGACATGTGGGTGAGATAGCAATGTGGATGGGAACAGTGGTTACTTGGCTTGCACTCAACCAACTCACACACACAGTAACAGTTACACTGAAAAGTACCTGCCCTTCCCTTCTAAGAACAGAATATTGAAAAGGCCCTGATAACTCAGGGTCTTTTTTTATGCACTCAGGCTGAACCTCTCAGCCCGAAAGGGATATAACGCTTTTTGGTTGCCTCCCCTACAGTGATGGATATTCTCCACAGGAACGCTTTGTGAAAAGTGCAATGAAACTGCTCACCCCTTTATTGCTAATGCTGACCAGCATGCTCTCCGGCCAGTTGCAGGCAAAGCCACTCAAGGTCGGGGTCAGCTTTGCCATCCCCCCTTATGTCATCGAAGGCGAGAATCGCGGCATTGAGCTGGATCTGCTGAAAGAGGCGTTCGCTGGCAGCGGCTATGAGCCCAGCTTTGAATTTCTGCCGCTGGAGCGCACCTTCCGCCTGTTCGAGTCAGGAAAGCTGGATGCCATCATCAACGTCAGACCCGGTATGGTTGATCCTCACGTTCTGACCCAGCCCGTTATCACCTTCCATAACCGGATCTTCACCCTGCGCAGCACCCACATCAATACTCTGGACGACCTGCATTCAAAACGGGTCACCGCCTTTCAACGGGCAAGGATCATTCTGGGGGGCGCGTTCGCCACCATGGCCAACCAGAATCCCCACTATGAGGAGGTAGCCAAGCAGCAGGTGCAGGTACATCAGCTGATGCGCGGCAGGGTGGATGCAGTCGTACTGGAGGAGCGGGTGTTCTACTACTACCTCGACCAGCTGATTGCCACCGCCCAGGCAGGCGAGCACTACGAGCGCAATCAGGTCAGGCAAGCAGACCTCTTCCCGCCCACTGTCTATCACTTTGCCTTCCGAACGGCCGATGCTCGCAATCTGTTTGATAAGCGCCTTGAGGCGATGCGTCAGGATGGTCGTTATCACCAAATTTTCGAGGCTTACGGCGCCACACCGTGAGCCACAAACATAAAAGCCAGCCGGTAAGGGCTGGCTTTGTACTGGCTCCGAAGGAACAGCAGTAGGGGAGCGTTACTTCATTGCGCTGCCGTTTTTCAGTTCTGCTTTCTGACGTTTGGCTTCGCGTTTTTCTTTCAGTGACATCTGCGGTTTTTTCTTGGCATCTTTGCCGTTGTGATGTTCTTTGTTACTCATCATCAAACTCCAAAAATGTTACCCAGACAGTTGGTTCCTCATGGGAGCCAGCATGCCATCCGAATCATCAACTTCAGTACGCTTGGTGGGATGGTGCAAGACCATCACCAGACCCAGCATACCCTCCAGCGGCATCCGGATCCAGCCTCATTCTCGTCCAAAAAATGCCGGTCTCCGCCCCCTGAGCGGGGAGGCCAAACGACCTCGACAGGAAAGACCAAAAAAGAGTAATTCGCATTATTAAATGTTGTCACGCTTATATTAAGCCATCGTTACCTGGATATTTTCACGGATAAATATAAATCCCTCTCATTATTTATTGCCGTTCAAGAGGCCACCATTTTAATAAGCATTCGCAATATCACCGGAAACATCAGGTTACAACACCGAATAGGTTATTTCCGGTCAGACGGATATAATGCGCGCCGCACCGAAATATCCGTTTTATTCAGGAAGCTGTGACATGAACAGAAAAACCAGAGCCGCCATGGTGTCGGTCTGCTCCAATATCAGTCTGATCATCATGAAAATGGTGGCCGGTTTCGCCAGCGGCTCGGTCAGTATCATCTCGGAGGCGATCCACTCCGCCATGGATCTGGTGGCGGCCCTGATCGCCCTGTTCGCGGTGAAAAAGTCCGATCTCCCGCCCGATGAGCGCCACCCCTATGGTCACGACAAGATTGAAAATGTCTCCGGTGTCATCGAAGCACTGCTTATCTTGCTGGCCGCGGGCTGGATCATCTTCGAAGCCGTCGACAAGCTGATCACCCCCAGCCCCATCGAAAGCATTGGCTGGGGCGTGCTGGTGATGGTGATCTCGGCGCTGGTCAACAGCGGTGTCTCGGCCTACCTCTACAAGGTGGCCCGAGAGGAGGAGTCGGTCGCGCTGGCTGCCGATGCGCTTCATCTCAAGGCGGACGTGCTCACCTCCGCCGGGGTCGCCGTCGGTCTTGGCGGGATCTGGCTGGCCGGTCTGTTCGGCCATTCACTCGCCATCCTCGACCCGCTGGTGGCCATTGCGGTCGCCATCTTTATTGTCAGAGAGGCCATCAGCATGCTCAACGAGGCCTTCCAGCCGCTGATCGACCAGAGTATGAGCCCGGAAGAGCTGGCGATGACCAGCCGCATCATCACCGAATGCTGCCCTGCCGCCAGCGGTTTTCACGATCTGCGCAGCCGTCGTGCCGGTCGTCGCCGCCATATTGACTTCCATCTCACACTGCCCCCGGAGATGAGCATCGGTGAAGCCCACGATATCTGTGATCGCATCGAACACGCCATCATGGAGCAACTGCCCCACGCCATAGTGCTTATCCACGTCGAGCCGGAGGAACAAGAGCAGCCCTCGCCGCTCGCCATAAACTGAAATGTGGCAAACAGGCGGGAAAGTGGCAGCGAAATAACGGAAAGTTGGCACAAACCCGCATTTTTACTGCCGGAAAGCCGATTGCATAAGAAGTGATCGGCACAACTGTGTTAGGGTGTCTAACCACCCTGCCGCAGGAGCGCGCCGTGAAAAAGCTGGAAATGAAAGATCTGACCGAGGCCGAAAAAGCCGAGATAGCCTTGTTATTGCAAAAGGCACAAGCCAATGCAGACCACCAGCTGACCAACGGAGAGCGGAACAAGATCCGCGAAGAGGGTCGCCTGAAAATTGTGGCGGACCGCGCCGAAGCAGCCAAGGCGGCCTCCAAGCTGGCTCGCGAGAAAGCCAAAGAGCGTGCCAAGAACCAGGTACTGCCGGAAACCTTCAGCTGGATTGATTCGGTCAGCAACAAGTTTCGCAGCAAGCGCTGATCCCTTCTTGCGAAACGCCCGCTGGCACTTGGTGCCAGCGGGCGTTTGCATGTCTGGGCGATGCTCGATGCGCCAGATTTGGCGCTGCCATTGATTTGCCGCTCAGAAGCTAATCGCAGCAGCAAAGAAGTGATTTACATTGTGGGTTAGAGAGAACGACAACTGACAATCCCCATCTATCGCCACCTTTTCATTTTTTCTCATATTTTTTGCCAGAACTGGCTACATAGTCAGGACAAAAAAGCCGAATCTGACTTGCCACAGGGTGATATGAGTCTACACTGATTTTTCTATGCCGTTGAAATGCATCATGTTTACTATAAAAAATGATATTTTTGGCTGTTACAAAACATTAATATCGAGATAAAGTTTGCTTTAAAAATGAGAGCGTGTTTTAATCTTTCTCGATGGTTCGGCAGTTCAGACCTGATTATGTTAGGCAGTCATTTTAGTAAAGCAGTGATTAGCATAAGAATTATCCTCGGATAATTCTTATCAAATAATTCTCCTTCTTTAGTGCTCCCCATACGTATTGCTGACGAAAAATCAAAAATTGCCATCTAGGTGGCATTCAACACTATTTAAGGAAATTATTATGTCTAACAAAATGACTGGTACCGTTAAGTTCTTCAACGCTGAGAAAGGTTTTGGTTTCATTTCCCCGGCTGACGGCAGCAAAGACGTGTTCGTACACTTCTCCGCTATCCAGTCCACCAGCTTCAAAACCCTGGACGAAGGTCAGCGCGTTGAGTTCACCATCGAGCAAGGCCAGAAAGGCCCGGCTGCTGCCAACGTAGTTGGTCTGTAATTCAAGCCGGAGCATGCTGCTGATGGCTTATGCCAACTGCTGACAGCTCTGCAAGAATTTAAAAAACCCGCTTCGGCGGGTTTTTTGTTTTTCCCCGCTTTTTCCTCACTGATCTCCCCTCCCCCGACCGCTTGATCCCTCCCTTACACGCTCTCACCGCTTGAGTCTTAGAATGAGCTCCGAATGGGCTTAAAATGTAAAATAGTGACGAAAAAGTCAGGTTATCCGCTGTATTTGCCGCGAATTCTTGCTATTTTGCGCGCCACCAACGCAAACGATTTCCTTCACACTTTCAGGATTAGTTATGGCAAAGCAAGATATGGCCGCCCAAACAGGGACTGGCGGCTTTCTGGACTCTTATTTTTCCATTTCTGCGCGCGGCAGCAGCGTGCGTCAGGAGTTGGTCGCGGGGCTGACCACCTTCCTGGCGATGGTCTACAGCATCATAGTGGTGCCGAACATGCTGGGTGCCGCCGGCTTTGAGCAGGGCCCGGTGTTTGTGGCCACCTGTTTGATCGCCGCCTTCGGCTCCCTGCTGATGGGCCTGTGGGCCAAGCTGCCGATGGCCATCGGTTGCGCCATCTCTCTCACCGCCTTTACCGCCTTCAGTCTGGTACTAGGTCAGGGGCTGAGCATTCCGGTCGCGCTGGGCGCCATCTTCCTGATGGGCGTGCTGTTCACCCTGATCAGCGTCACCGGCGTACGCCAGTGGATCCTGGACAACCTCCCCTCCGGCATCGCCCACGGTACCGGCATCGGTATCGGTCTGTTCCTGCTGCTGATCGCCACCAACGGTGTTGGCATGGTGATCAAGAACGAAGGGGCCGGTCTGCCGGTTCAACTGGGTGAAGTGACCGCCTTCCCGGTCATCATGACGGTGCTGGGTCTGGCCGCCATCTTCGGTCTGGAGCGTCGCAAGGTGCCGGGCGGCATCCTGATGGTGATTATCGCCATCTCCATCCTCGGCCTTATCTTCGACCCGAAAGTAACCTGGCAGGGCTTCTTCGCCATGCCGAGCCTGACTGGAGAGAAGGGCTCTCTGGTAGGCAGCATGGATCTGCTGGGTGCCCTCAATCCGGTGGTGATTCCGACCGTACTTGCACTGGTGATGACCGCCGTGTTTGACGCCACCGGCACCATCCGTGCCGTGGCCGGTCAGGCTGGCCTCATCAACGAACGTGGCCACATCATCAGCGGCGGCAAGGCCCTGACTGCCGACTCCGTCAGCAGCATGGTGGCAGGTGCCGTTGGTGGTGCTCCGGCTGCCGTCTACATCGAATCCGCCGCAGGCACCGCGGCCGGTGGCAAGACCGGTCTGACCGCCGCGCTGGTCGGCGTGCTGTTCCTGCTGATGATCTTCCTCTCCCCGCTCAGCTATCTGGTACCGGCTTACGCCACCGCACCGGCCCTGATGTACGTCGGTCTGCTGATGCTGGGCAACGTCACCAAGCTGGACTTCAGCGACTCGGTCGATGCGCTCTCCGGCATGCTGTGCGCCGTCTTCATTGTGCTGACCTGCAACATCGTGACCGGCATCATGCTGGGCTTCGTGGCGCTGGTCGTTGGCCGCATCTTCGCTGCCGAGTGGAAGAAGCTGAACGTCGGCACCGTCATCATCGCCCTGGCGCTGGTGGTCTTCTACGCCGGTGGCTGGGCCATCTAATCCATCCGCATATTCCGGTTGTAACGAAGGGCCCTGCGGGGCCCTTTTTCATGGCTGTGAGTCAGCTAACAGTTTCCCGCCCGCTTGCCCTGCCCTGTTTCAGATTGAAACGCCGAACCCCCTTATGCTGTTTCAAATCCGAACCAAACAGGCCGTCATTTTTATCCCTCTTTCTGTCGTTAGACTGGCTCCATCAACCATTTGCCCACCCGAGCGGTGGCAAGCCAAGGAGTGAGCCATGAAGAAACTGATCAATGCCGTCGATGCCGTGGTCCGTGAACAACTGATGGGGATGGCAGCCGCCCACCCCGAGCTCAAGGTACGTATCGAGCCCCACTACATCACCCGCGCCGATTCCCCCGTGATGGGCAAGGTGGCGCTGGTCTCCGGCGGTGGCAGCGGCCACGAGCCGATGCACGGTGGTCTGGTAGGCAAAGGGATGCTGGATGGCGCCTGCCCCGGCGAGATCTTTACCTCTCCGACCCCGGATCAGATGTACGAGTGCGGTCAGGCGGTCGATGGCGGCGCGGGCGTGCTGTTTCTGGTGAAGAACTACACCGGCGACGTGCTCAACTTCGAGACCGCGGTCGAACTGCTGCACGGCGATGGTGTAAAAGTGGGCTTCGCCCTGATCGATGACGACGTGGCGGTCAAAGACAGCCTCTATACCGCAGGTCGCCGTGGCGTAGCCACGACCGTGCTGTGCGAGAAGCTGGTCGGTGCCGCTGCCGAGGCGGGCTACGATCTGGCACGCTGCGAGGCGCTGGCCCGCCGCATCAACAACCAGAGCCGCACCATAGGCGTGGCCATGCATGCCTGCACCGTGCCTGCCGCTGGCAAGCCCTCCTTCACCCTGGCGGACAACGAGATGGAGTTCGGCGTCGGTATCCATGGCGAACCGGGCATCGAGCGCCGCCCCTTCACCGACCTCAATACCCTGGTGGATGACATGTTCAGCGAGCTTGCTGACAACACCCCCTACGGCCGCACCCTGCGCCACTGGGATCGCACCAGCGGCAGCTGGCAGGAAGAGCACACCTTCATCGAGCAGCTGAATGCGGGTGATCGGGTTATCGCGCTGGTCAACAGCCTGGGTGGCACTCCCATCTCCGAGCTCTATGGCGTCTATGGCCGCCTCGCTACCCTGTGCGAAGAGGCGGGCATCCATCTGGTGCGCAACCTGATTGGCCCCTACTGCACCTCCCTCGACATGACCGGCATCTCCATCACCCTGCTCAAGGTGGATGATGAACTGATGACCCTGTGGGATGCTCCCGTTCACACCCCCGCCCTGCGTCGCGGCTGCTAAGGAGAACCCATGTTAAGCAAGCATCACATCGTCAACTGGCTGCTCGACTGCGAGCATATCTTCACCGAGCAGCGCGACTACCTCACCGCGCTGGATACCGACATCGGCGACGGCGACCACGGCCTCAACATGCAGCGCGGCTTCGCCAAGGTGGCCGAGAAGCTGCCAGCAGTGGCGGACAAGGATATCGGTCAGGTGCTGAAAACCACCGGCATGACCTTGCTCTCCTCGGTTGGCGGTGCCAGCGGCCCGCTCTACGGCACCTTCTTTATCCGGGCCGCAGCCAGCAGCGATGCCTGCCAGAGCCTGAGCCTCAGCCAGCTGTGCAAAATGCTCAGCGACGGGGTGGAGGGGATCGTCTCTCGCGGCCGCGCCGAGCCGGGCGACAAGACCATGTGCGACGCCTGGTGGCCGGCACTGGCCGCCCTGCAACAGGCGCAGCAGCAAGAGCTGCCCCTCAACGAAGCGCTGGACAAGGCGGTGGCAGCCGCCGCGGCCGGTACCGAGGCGACCATCCAGATGCAGGCCCGCAAGGGGCGCGCCAGCTATCTTGGCGAACGCAGCATCGGCCATCAGGATGCCGGGGCCACCTCGACCCTGCTGCTGCTGACCGCCCTGCGTGACAGAGCGAGGTTGTGACATGATCGGAATCGTAGTTGTCTCTCACAGCGCCCAGCTGGCGGCCGGCTTGAAAGCGCTGGCCGACCAGCTCGGCAGCCCGGCCCGATTGCTGCTGGCGGCCGGGGTCGATGACCCCGACCACCCCATCGGTACCGATGCCATCGCGGTGATGAGTGCGATTGAAGAGGCGGACGACGGCAGCGGCGTGCTGGTGCTGATGGATTTGGGCAGCGCCCTCTTGAGCGCCGAAACCGCCCTAGAACTGCTGCCCCCGGAGCTGAGCGCCCGGGTACGGCTCTGCCCCGCCCCGCTGGTCGAGGGTACTCTGGCCGCCGTGGTAGCGGCCGGTTCCGGCCTGACGCTGGATGAGGTAGCCGCCGAGGCGCTCGGCGCGCTGGGCCCGAAACAGGCGATGCTGCCAGCCAGCGTGGCGCAGGCCGCCACCGAGACAGCCCCCGTTGCCGACGACGGCTGGCTGCGCTGCGTGGTGGTGGTGGATAACCCCCACGGCCTGCATGTGCGCCCCGCCGCTCGGCTGGTGGCCGCCCTCAAGCCATTTGCCGCTGAACTCAAGTTGCAAAAGGGGGACAAAGAGGCCAATCCCCGCAGCCTGACCCGGCTCGCCATGCTCAACGTGCGTCAGGGCGACCAGCTCACCCTGCTGGCGCGCGGCGAGGATGCCACCGCCGCACTGACCTGCTTCCAGCAGCTGGCCTCCGAGCGCTTCGGCGACTGACGCCGCACACCACTGTTTCAAGGGGCTGCACTCGCTCGCAGAGCCTGTGCAGCTTCATTCAAGACGAAGGAGTCCCCGGCACAGCCGCCCCTTCGCCCCGATTCTTAATTCATAAAGAGAGAGGGATAAAAAATGGACCGCATTATCATCAGCCCCAGCAAATACGTGCAAGGCAACGGGGCCCTCGCCAATATCGGCAACTACGTCAAGGCGCTCGGCAGCAAGCCGCTTATTCTGGCCGACGCCTTCGTCACCAAGCTGGTGGGCGATACCGTGGCCACCAGCTTCCACGGCGCGGGGATCAAGCCGGAGTTCGACTGCTTCAACGGCGAATGCTCCCGCCCCGAGATCGACCGCCTGCTGGCCCGCTGCAACCAGACCCCGTTTGACGTCATCATCGGCATCGGCGGCGGCAAGACGCTGGATACCGCCAAGTCGGTCGCCTTCTACCAGAAGGTGCCGGTGGTCATAGTGCCCACCATCGCCTCCACCGATGCCCCCACCAGCGCGCTGGCGGTCATCTACACCCCGGAAGGCCAGTTCAGCGAATACCTGATGATCCCGACCAACCCCAACATGGTCATCATGGATACCGGTGTGGTCTCCCGCGCCCCGGTGCGGCTGTTGGTCTCCGGCATGGGGGATGCGCTCTCCACCTACTTCGAGGCGCGCGCCAACAAAGTCTCCGGTTGCCAGACCATGGCCGGTGGTGACTCCACGCTGGCGGCGCAGGCTATCGCCGAGCTCTGCTACAAGACCCTGCTGGCCGATGGCTACAAGGCCAAGCTGGCGGTAGAGCAGAGGCTCTGCACCAAGGCGGTGGAGAACATCATCGAGGCCAACACCTACCTGAGCGGTATCGGCTTCGAGAGCAGCGGTCTGGCCGCAGCCCACGCCATCCACAACGGCCTGACCCAGCTGGCCGAGTGCCACCACCTCTATCACGGTGAGAAAGTGGCGTTCGGTACCCTGGTGCAGTTGGTGCTGGAGAACGCCCCGATGGCGGAGATCGAGACGGTGCTGGGTTTCTGCCGCTCGGTGGGCCTGCCGACCAACCTGCATATGATGGGGGTCAAGGAGCTGGATATGGCGCGCCTGATGGAGGTGGCCAAAGCCTCCACCGCCGAGGGCGAAACCATCCACAACATGCCGTTCAAGGTCACTGCCGAGGATGTGCTGGCTGCCATCGTCACCGCCCACCAGTTGGGGCTGTAATCGCGCCACTGCTGACCTAGCCATATAAGACGGCCCCGCCACTGCGGGGCCTTTTCATTTTCTGCGGGCCGGTTGGCAACGGCCTTAATAACCGTCAGCCGTGATAGTCGGCGGGATCGATCTCGAGCAGTTTGAGCCGCCGCCAGAGGGTGGTGCGACTGATACCCAGATGCTGGGCCATCTGGCTCACCTGCCCCTTGCAGGCGTGAGCGCAGCGCAAGATGGCTTGCCGCTCCAGCTCCGCCAGCGTGAACAGCGGTTGCCCCACCACCTCGTCTGCCACCCGCTGATAGCCGTGCCGAATGGCGGCGGGCAGCGCCTCGGGCGGGATCGGCCCCTGACCGACGTGAAGCAGCGCATGCTCGACGGCGCTGCGCAGCTCCCCCAGATTGCCGGGCCAGGGATAGGCGAGCAGGCAGTCGAGGGCCGCCGGACTGAACTGGCGCACCGGCTCGCGCCCCTGCGCCCCTAGCTGCTGGCTGATAAGGCCCGGCAGATCCGCCGCGCGCTCCCGCAGCCCCGGCAGCCACAGCTCGCACGCCTGCAAGGCATAGAGCAGCTGGCGGCCAAACAGCCCATCCTGCACCAGTTGTTCCAGCGGGGCGCTGCTGGTGGCGATGATCCGCACCTTGAGCGGCAGGATGCGGGCCGAATCGAAGCGCTGGATGCGGCCGGTCTTGAGCAGTTGCAGCAGCGCCGCCTGCATGGGGGCGGAGAGACACTCCACCTGCTCCAGCACTAACGTGCCACCGTGGGCCAGCTCGAACTTGCCCGCCCGCTCTTGCCCCGCTTCGTCGGAACCCATCAGCTCCAGCGCCATCCGCTCGCTCGGCAGCGCCTTGCAGTTGAGGGTAATAAGCGGCCCGGCGGCCCGTTCGCTGCCAAAGTGGATCGCCTCCGCCAGCTGGGCCTTGCCCACCTCCTCCTCGCCGCGCAGCAGGATCGGCCCCTGACTCTGGGCCGCCTGCCGGGCGTAGCGCAGCAGCTTGCGCATGGCGCTCGACTCCCCCACCAGCGCCGACAGCTCGGGCACCGTCTGGCGCAGCTGGTGAATGGCCCGCAGCCGATCGACCGGGTGCAGCAGGGCGATAAAGCTGACCCCCTCCGGCCCCGGCAGCGGCTTGAGGCTCACCAGCGCATTGATAAACTCCCCCTCCTGCGCGCCAAGCCGCTCCAGCGTCACCTCCACATGACTCAGTGGCGTCTGCCCCCTGATGGCCAGCTGCAACCGCTGGGGCAACAGCAGGTGCTGCTCCAGCGGCTGGCCGAGACAGAGCGCCGGATCGAGCCGCAGCCGGTTGGCAGCCAGCGCGTTGAGGTAGCGCAGCCGCCCCTGCGGGTCCCAGGCCAGCACGCCGTCATCCATGCCATCGAGCAGGGCGTAAAGCTCGCTCAGGTGGTGCTGGGACTCCTGCATCAGGGTCTCCATCTGCAGCAGATGGGCCAGCTCGCGCCCGGCGCTGACGGTGAGCGCCAGATCGCCGGCGCTCGCCTCCTCCACCTTGCAGATCAGAGCGATGATGGCCACCTGACGGCCATTGCTGTTGTAGACCGGGCTGGCGCAGCTGTGCCATGGGTGCAGGGTCTGGTTGAAGTGCTGGGGGCCGCTGACGCAGAGCGGCACTCCCTCCAGCGCCGCCAGATTGATGGCATTGGTGCCGATGCGCCCCTCGCTAAAAAAAGCGCCGGGGCCGAAGCCCAGCGCTTCGAGTTCTGCCAGCGTATCGGGATGGCCGGTACGGGCCAGCAAACAGCCGCTCTCGTCGGTGAGCAGCAGGGCGCAGGGGCGCCCCTCCATAAATTCGTAGAGATCTTCGAGGGCCATCTCGCCGGTGGTGAGCAGGTCGCGCTTGCGCTGGCGCAGGCTCTGCAAGGTCTGCCCCTTGGCGCTGTGAGGCGGATGCCAGAGGGTGGCACTGGTCTGGTGGGCGCAGCGCAGCCAGGAGGCCTGCAGATAGTCAGGCCAAGCGAGCAGGGGCTGAAGGTCAGATGGCATGGTCACAGCAATATCCGGCAAGATGTGAGCCGACCATTTAACCACGCCAGCGACCCCGATTCAGTGACCTGCCTCAGAGGGTGGCAACCCCGCTTTGCTCTTGGTCGGGTTCGCCCCCGAATTTGGCGACAAGGTCGCCGCCGGTGGCGGTGGCATTCACTGCATCACCCTGCACCAGCCTGCCTGACCCTCTCCTACCCACTGATAACCTGGGGCGTTGCCACGCCCCGGGTTATTTATCCTCGCCCATTTCTGTTGACCACAAGCCCCTGAACCAGCCGCCGTTCCACATCTTGGCCAGCAATACCATATGGGGTATCACCGCGATCACACTCCCGAGCTATTCAAGAAGCTGAGACTGCGAGGCGCTTTCCATTGCCGCCCCTTAAGTGTATTTTTGCTCACTAACGAAAAGCAGAGCCAAAGGGGAATGTTGAGCGAACACGTTCAGCCCCTGAGATTGGCGGCAATGTTGTGATTTAAAATTACTTTTTGCGGAAAGCAGGACGAGGCAGAGTTATATGGAAGGCTCTATTAATGGATTACTACCACCTTCCATCCAACACTAGTTATGCCTCGCCCTAATTTTAATAATAGGTTCAATATGGTTACAAAAGAAAATGCACGTAAGTGGTTAGAATATAGAGATCGAGGAATCGAACCTACACGCTACAAAAGTCGAACTATTGTATATTCCAGCAATTCGATCGAACAAGATCTAAATTTTAAATTAGAAACATATGAAGTGAAATTAACTTCTTGCTTTAATCAAAGAATCCCGCATGAACTTGGTATGAAATATGACCCTGCGTTTGTATGTGAAGTTATTGTGGGCCCCTCTCAGCACCAAGGAGGCGGCAATTTCGATATCGAGAATATACTAGATCAAATCCTTACTTGGCTTGAGTTTGATTTTGATATTGGTCTTTCCTATGAAGCATGGGAAGAATACGAAGGATCTTGGCTACCAAGTATTAGTGGCGCGTGTTCGGTTTCTTCTCAATCGTGTTATAAGGCCCTCCCTAAAAGGGACTTTGAAGCTTTTTTAAAGAAATATGAAACAGCAAAATCATTAAACTCCAAGAAAGCAAAAAAGATTGTAAATATACGCAAGTATTTACAAGAGGGGCTGAAACTGAAGGATATTTCTGCAAATTATAGTTTTATGTCCTTTTATAAAGTAGTGGAGATTGTAGCTGATGACCTAGCATCAACTCAATACTGTGAAACTAGTAGTTCAGTTGTAAAGGAAATGGTTAGCTTCAAGCTGCTAAGTCGGGGGAGCCAAAGAGCTAAAATATACTATTTGCTGTCAGCATTAAATAATGAATTTGAAAAAGATGAAATGGTATATCTGGCTGATATACGAAATGAATTGGCGCATAATGATCATCTGGTATCGCATGACAAATTGAGGATGTGTCAAAAGCTAGCGTATTGGGCGGCTGAAAACTACGTGTCCATATTGGCATCTACGGCATAACAAAACATTTAAACCCGTAGGTTCGATTAGCCGTCAGGCGTAATCGGACGTTCGCGTAAATCAATTCCCCCCGCTATAACGGCTACTCGAATTTCCCCTCTGCCAGATGCCGCTGACTCATGGATACAACCGGGACAGCGGCATCTCGATCGTCCGATTACGCTTCGCTAATCGAACCTACATGAGACGGTAATATGTGGGATATGCAGGTTGGCGCGGATCTACCAGCCTGACACTATCGCCATAATCGCAATCACCACAAATAACAGAGCCGCCCTTATGGGCGGCTCTTTGTATCAGCGATGGATGGCTGATTCATCTTGTTACCGAATCGTCTTTTTACTGAATCGTTATTGGGCCTTGGGCGGTTCCACCGCAGCGGCCGCCGGTTGGTCATCTTCCTTGATCCAGGCATCCAGCAGGGTGTAGCCCACCGCCAACACGACCGGGCCGATAAAGAGACCGATGATCCCCATGGTCAGCAAGCCACCGATTACCCCCACCAGAATCAGGATCAGCGGCAAGTCGGCGCCCCGCTTGATGAGGAAGGGGCGCAGGAAGTTGTCCATGGTGCCCGCAATCAGTGACCACACCAGCAGGAAAGTGCCCCAGGTGGTGTCGCCGCTCCAGTAGAGGTAGCCGATACAGGCCAGCAGCACCGGGAAGGGGCCGATCTGGGCGACGATCAGCAGGAACATCACCACCACCAGCACCATGGCGTAGGGGATACCGGCAATCAGCAGGCCGACACCGGCCACCGAAGATTGCACCAGCGCGGTCACCACCACCCCCATCGCCACGGCGCGGATCGCCTGTGAAGCGAGCACGGTGGCATTGTCACCACGCTGGCCCGCCAGCCGGTGGGCGAAGCGGCGAATGCCGGTCGCCACCACTTCACCCGAGTGATAGAGCACACCGCAGATACCGACCGTCAGCAGGAAGTGAACGAACAGCAAGCCAAGATTACCGGCCTGAGAGGCCAGCCAGCGGGCGGTCTGGCCAAAATAGGGGGCCAGCTTGGCAAACAGCACCTGACCACCGCTCGCCAGAATTTGCTGCCAGAAGTCATAGAGCTTGTCGCCCACCAGCGGGATCTGTTGCAGCCAGAGCAGCTCCGGCGGCGGTGACTGGCTGATATGGGTACCCAGCTCGATCAGCATGGGCGCCTTCTCCGCCACATTGGCCAGCGTCATAAAGAGCGGGATGACGAACATCAGCAGCAGCACCAGCGTCATAAACAGTGCTGCCAGGGTGCGCTTGCCCCACAACAGGCGCTGCACCATCAACATCAGCGGCCAGGTGGCGATGGTGATCATGGTGGCCCACACCAGCGCAGGCAGGAAGGGCTGCAACACCAAGAAACAGGAGATAATCAGGATGCTGAGAAACAGCACCCCCAGGGTTATCTTGGCCAAATCCACTTTTTTCACATTCATAGAGTTCCCTTGTCAGAGCCGTTGCCCTTGGGTCGTGTGTCGCATTTCAAGAAAGAGAGTATCCACCAGAGGCCAGCGCTCAACCAGAGCCCCAGCCCGAAAAAGAGCACAAACTGACCAAGCAGTATGGCCAGCGAACTGCTGGTCAGCAGCGGCAGCGCCCAGAGCCCCGCCCCTATCACCGCGCCCCCCACCAGGGTGACCGCGCCGGTCACAATGGGGGGATAACCGCCGCGGGTCAGGGTAAGCAAACCGCCAACCCAGATCCCGAGGGCCGCCAGCCCGATCCCGGCCAGATGGGCCGACTGGGTCAGCCCCCCGAGCGCCAGTGCAGATGCAATCAGCAGCAGCCAAGCCGCCGAATGCCTGTCGGCACGCCAGCAGGGACGCGCGGCCAGCAGCAAGGCGCCAATCAGCAGGCCAACCGCCACGTCGGAGATAAAGTGCACCCCGAGCCAGACCCGCGCCAGACCTGTGGTCAGCGCCAGCAGCACAGCCAGCGAATAGGCCAGCCCCCGCCGGGCAGGCCAGAGCCAGCCAAGCAGCGCCCCCCAGAACAGCAGGGCCGAGGCGGTATGGCCGCTCGGCATGCCAAAACCTTGCGCGCTCTGGGTTGCCAGTTCAGGTTGCAGATGGAAGGGGCGCGGCCAGCCAATCCCCTCCTTGCTTGCCTGCACCAGCAGCCCGAGCCAGAGCATGGCAAAGAGCAGCTGACGCAGCCGCGGCCACCCCAGCAGCGGGAGCAGCAAAGGTATCAGGGCAAGCTGAAAGCCGCCTGAACCAAACAGATTGCTGACCAACAGCCACCAGACATCGGGCCCCAGCCACTGTTGCAGGCGCATCATCAGCGGGATCTCGGCCTGATGCAGCGCATTGTCCTGCGCCACGAAATCGGCCTGCCAGCGCACCTCGCTCTCCGGCACCTTATCCAGTCGGGATTGCAGCCAGTCGAGCTGATCCGGGAAACGGCGCTGCTCGCGGGGGAGCTGGTCGATGGCGATCAGCCGGGCGTTAAGGATCTCTCCCCCCAGATTGGGGGCCTTCAGGATGGAGACAAACGCAGTGTCTTGCTGCGCGACAATCGGTTCCAGCGTGCGACAAGCGAAGATAAGCGCCCGCTGCCAGCGGCCCAACTCCTGCACCACCTCCCCCCGCAAGCCGGTCTCTTCATAGAGTTCGCGCAGCGCCGCCTGCTCGGGGCGCTCGTCGCCATCTATATAGCCGCCGCTCAGGCTGTAGCGGGAGGAGATGCGATCCTGCACCAGCAGCAGTTGATCCTGATGACGGATGGCACAGGCCGCCGCCGAGGGAGCCGCCGGTTCGGCACTCAGGGCTGGCAGAGCGGCAAACAGCGCCAGCAAGAGTAAAAAGAGTGTTCTCGACATCAATTTGCTTTCCCTATGCACAATGGCGACAAGCCTCCCAGAAATCAGATAGTTGGGCAACGGTAGCGGCCGGATCGCCGCCGTTCCCGCCGCGCTGGCGGTGCACGGAAGATTGCGATGAAGCAGGGCACTCCCTACTATTGGCGGCTATCTTCAATTTCATGCAGCAAACGCTGGAGCCCTCCATGAGACAGTTCGGCTTTTTCCTCGGCATCGCCATCGGTGTCATTTTGATCCTGTTCGGCAGCATCGTCATCTTCCAGGCGCTCCCTGCCGCACTGGATGTACTGGAGATGCCAAGCCGCATCCCGTTCGTGCGCGAGGTCTACACTTGGCTGATGACCAGCGCCAACGGCCTGACCGCCCAGCTGGAGCAGAACTTCCTGGAAGCGTTCCAGACCGTGCTCAAGCTGATCCTGCTCATCACCTTCATGTGGGTCTGCGTCAAGCTGGTCAACATGGGGGTGCTGATTATCCGCGCCGGGGTTGATCTGATCCGCACCGCCATCGCCCACAGCGAAGGCCCCCACGACCAGAAGAAGCCGGATCAGCACGATCACTTCTGACTGAGCCGTGGTCAACGGATGTGAACGCTGCCGCCCCCAACCGGGGCGGCAGTGTTATATGCGCGGTATGAAGGCCCTTCCCAGCCCCCATGGATACCCGATAAAGCAGCGGCTTTCCCTTGTGAATCAGCAAACTGCCCATATGTTGCATCACCTTGACATGGTTTGCGCCCCGCGCGGCGGCTGCCCGGTTTCTATCCCGACCCCGTGCTCTGGTATAATCGACCACCTCTTTTCCCCGTTATGGAGCCTGTTCATGCCCAATCATGCAGAAAGTGCCCTCGAGGTTCGTCTCGACAAGTGGTTGTGGGCGGCCCGTTTCTACAAGACCCGCTCCATTGCGCGGGATCAGATAGACGGGGGCAAGGTGCACTACAATGGTCAGCGCAGCAAACCGGGCAAACAGGTGGAAGTGGGTGCATTGATCCGCTTCTGGCAGGGGCAGGACGAACGCGAAGTGCGGGTGCTGGCCTTGAGCGAGCAGCGCAAATCGGCACCGCTGGCCCAGCAGCTCTATGAAGAGACCGCCGAGAGCCTGAAAAAACGGGCCGAGAACAGCGAGGCGCGCCGCTTCAACAGCCAGTTTGCCCCCAGCCCCGAGCGCCGCCCCGACAAGCAGGAGCGACGCCAGTTGCTCAAGGTCAAACAGTACTGACCGACCCCGATTTGATACCGGGCTGGCATCAACCCCAGCCCGCCCGATTTACCTCACCGAAAAGCCAGGAATACATGATGAGCAACCAAGATCTGCTGTATCGCTATCTGTTTGAAGAGTACGAAGTGCGTGGCGAGCTGGTCCAGCTGGATCACACCTACCGCCACGTGGTGGAAGCCCAGAACTACCCGGTGCAGGTGCAAAAACTGCTGGGCGAGCTGCTGGTCGCCACCAGCCTGCTGACCGCCACCCTCAAGTTTGAAGGCTCCATCACGGTGCAGCTGCAGGGCGATGGCCCGGTGCGTCTAGCCGTGATCAACGGTGACAACAACCAGCAGCTGCGCGGCGTGGCCCGCTATGAAGGCGAGCTGCCGAGCGATGGCAAGCTGCAGAGCCTGATTGGCAACGGCCAGCTGATCATCACCATCACCCCGGAGCAGGGCGAGCGCTATCAGGGCATCATCGCGCTGGACGCCGACACCCTGGCAGGCTGCCTGGAGCACTACTTCGCCCGCTCCGAACAGCTGGCCACCAAGCTGTGGATCCGCACCGGCTACCACGAAGGTGCGCCGCGTGCTGCTGGCATCATGCTGCAGGAGCTGCCCGCCCAGAGCGAGGATCACAGCAACGATTTCGATCACCTGACCCAGCTCACCAGCACCATCAAGGATGAAGAGCTGTTCGGCCTGCAGGCAGAAGAGATCCTCTACCGTCTCTACCATCAGGACAAGGTGCGGGTGTTCGATCCGCAGGCGGTCGAGTTCCGTTGCACCTGCTCCCGCGAGCGCTGCGAAGGGGCCCTGTTGCAGATAGAAAAGGAAGAGGTCATGGAGATGGTGCAGGAGCTCGGCAAGATCGACATGCACTGTGATTATTGCGGCGCCCAGTACCAATTTAATGGGATCGATGTCGAAACCCTGTTCAGCAGGGCTCCCGGCAATGATGCAAACCAGTTACACTAATTAAAGGCGGGCAAAACCCGCCTTTAACTTTAATAACAAAAAAATACCCTATTTTATAAAGTTTGATGGCGATCGCTAAACTCTACCACCTAAGTGATAGGATGACCGTCAGATAGAACCCTACCAACCTCTGAACCCAGGAGAATACAATGACAATCGTGGCAGAACCCACCCTGGCCCAACAATTAGGACTGGACCAGTACGGCATCAAAAACAGCCAAGAAATCGTTCGCAACCCCTCTTACGAGCAGCTTTTCGCAGAAGAGACACGCCCTGACCTGGAAGGGTTCGAGCGCGGTGTGGTGACCGAGCTGGGCGCCGTCAACGTAAACACCGGTATCTTCACCGGTCGCTCCCCGAAAGATAAATATATCGTCAAAGATGCCACTACCCAGGATACTGTGTGGTGGTCTGACCAGGGTAAAAACGATAACAAAGCCATTACCCCGGAAGTGTGGTCACATCTGAAAGGGCTGGTCACCAAACAGCTCTCCGGCAAGCGCCTGTTTGTGGTCGATGGTTTCTGCGGTGCCAACCCGGATACCCGCCTGGCCGTGCGCATCATCACCGAGGTGGCCTGGCAGGCACACTTCGTGAAAAACATGTTCATCCGCCCGAGCGATGAAGAGCTGAAAACCTTCAAGCCTGACTTCGTGGTGATGAACGGTGCCAAGTGCACCAACCCGAACTGGAAGGAGCAGGGTCTCAACTCCGAGAACTTTGTTGCCTTCAACATGACCGAGAAGATGCAGCTCATCGGTGGCACCTGGTACGGTGGCGAGATGAAGAAGGGCATGTTCTCCATGATGAACTACTTCCTGCCCCTGCGCGGCATTGCCTCCATGCACTGCTCCGCCAACGTGGGTCAGGACGGCGACGTTGCCATCTTCTTCGGCCTCTCCGGCACCGGCAAGACCACCCTCTCCACCGATCCCAAGCGTCAGCTGATCGGCGATGACGAGCACGGCTGGGATGACCACGGCGTGTTCAACTTCGAAGGGGGCTGCTACGCCAAGACCATCAAGCTCTCCGAAGAGGCCGAGCCGGACATCTACCACGCCATCCGTCGCGATGCGCTGCTGGAGAACGTGACCGTTGCTGCCGATGGCACCATCGACTTCGATGATGGCTCCAAGACCGAGAACACCCGCGTCTCCTACCCCATCTATCATATCGACAACATCGTCAAGCCGGTCTCCAAGGCAGGTCACGCCACCAAGGTGATCTTCCTGACTGCCGACGCTTTCGGCGTGCTGCCCCCGGTCTCCAAACTGACCAAGGAGCAGACCAAGTACCACTTCCTGTCTGGCTTCACCGCCAAACTGGCCGGTACCGAGCGCGGCATCACAGAGCCGACTCCGACCTTCTCCTCCTGCTTCGGCGCAGCCTTCCTCTCCCTGCACCCGACCAAGTACGGTCAGGAGCTGGTGAAACGGATGGAAGCGGCAGGTGCAGAGGCCTATCTGGTCAACACCGGCTGGAACGGCACCGGCAAGCGCATCTCCATCAAGGATACCCGCGCCATCATCGATGCCATCCTGGATGGCTCCATCGAGAAGGCCGAGACCAAGGTGCTGCCGATCTTCAATCTGGAGATCCCGACCGCGCTGCACGATGTGAACCCGGCGATCCTCGACCCGCGCGACACTTACGCCGACAAGGCCGAGTGGGATGCCAAGGCCGTCGATCTGGCAGGCCGTTTCATCAAGAACTTCGAGCGCTTCACCGATAACGATGAAGGCAAACGTCTGGTTGCGGCAGGCCCGCAGCTGTAACAGGCTCGCTTCGTATCAGTGACATCATGCCGGTCAGCCACGCTGACCGGCATTTTTATTTTTGTGGAGCGCCGAACGCCGCCATCGCTCCCGTTAAAGGGGCCAAAACCTTGCCTTTGCCTATTGTGACAGGTTAGATTCAGCCAAACTTTATACAATATACAATTCTGTAACGCCCAATCGTGACCCGACCATGACCCCACCCTACAAGACCCGAACCCAGATGGTGATGGAAAACCTCCGTGGCCGGATCCTCCGTGGGGAGTTCCCCGCTGGCGCCCCCTTGCGTCAGGATGCCATTGCCAAAGAGCTGGCCGTGAGCCGCATCCCGGTGCGCGAAGCCCTGATGCAGCTGGAAGCGCAGGGGCTGGTGAAGTTCGAAGCCCATCGCGGCGCCGTGGTCACCATGCTGGACGCCTCGGCCATTGAAGAGCTCTTTTATTTGCGAGCGCTGCTGGAAGCCGATACCCTGTTTCACGCCGTCGACAAGATGACGGAAGCCACCTTCGCGCAAGCGGAGGCGATCCTCGCCCAGTTTGATCATGCCCTGGAGTCAGGCACCCAGATCGAACATTGGGCCGAGTTGAACCACAGCTTTCACGCCACCCTCTATCAGGCAGCCGGTCGCCCCCAGGCACTTGAACTGATCGCCCAGATCAATCTGAGCTGTGACCGCTATGTCCGCTTCGAGCTGCTGTTTGCCAGCGACGGGGTGGACAAGGCGGAGCGTGAACACGCCCAATTGCTGGAACTGTGCCGCGCCCGGCGCAAGCACGAGGCGGTGGTGCTGCTCAGGCAGCATATCGAAGCGGCAGGTCAGTCGATCAAGCGGATCCTGGCCAGCGGCCATAAAAACTGAACACTCATATAGCAACCATCTGGCACTAACGACATGAATAATTTCGAGATAATTGAAACCCGCGTCGCCCAAGTCAGGGCCGAGCTGGCCATGCAGGAGTTGGACGCCTTTATCGTCCCCCACGATGATGAGCACCTCGGCGAGTACATCCCCGCCTATGCCAAGCGGCTTGACTGGATCACCGGTTTCAACGGCTCTGCCGGGGTCGCTATCATCATGGCCCAGCGGGCAGCCCTCTTTGTCGATGGTCGCTATACGGTGCAGGCGCGGATGCAAACTCCCGCCGAACTGTTCGAATTCCTCCACCTCATTGAAAATCCTCATGTGCAGTGGCTGGCCGAACAGCTGCCGTCAGGCTCCCGGGTTGGCTTCGATGCCCGCCTGCACAGCCTGACCTGGTACAAGAATGCCAAGGCCGTGCTGGCCGACCGCGGTATCGAGCTGATTCGCGTCGAGCAGAACCCCATCGACCTGAACTGGAGCAATCGCCCGGAGCCGACCAAAAGCCCGGTCATCCTCTACAGCGAGGAGCTGGCAGGCCAGTCCAGCCAGTCCAAACGTGAACAGCTGGCGGCCGACCTGCGCAAGCGCGGGTTGGATGCGGTGCTGCTGACCCAGGCCGAGCCCATCAACTGGCTGCTCAACCTGCGCGGCCGCGATATCGACCGGTTGCCGGTGGTGTTGGGCTTTGCCGTGCTCTACGCCAACAGCAGCATGGATTTCTTCGTCGATACCGACAAAATTGACTGCTTCGCCTTCAGCCAGCACGTGGGGCAGGATGTCTCCGTCTACCCCATCGACAAGCTGGGCGACGTGCTGCAGCGCATCGGTGAAGATCAGCAGAAGGTGCTGGCCGATCCGGACAGCGCCAACGCCTGGACCCAGCTCGTCATGGAAGAGGCGGGTGCCATTCTGGTGGCTGGCCAAGACCCCACCATGCTGCCGAAAGCGTGCAAGAACGAAATCGAGCTGACCGGTATGCGTGCCGCTCACCTGCGTGATGGTGTGGCCATGACCCGCTTCCTCGCCTGGCTGGATCGGCTGGTCGCCTCCGGCGAGTTCGAAGGGGTGGATGAAGGCACTCTGGCAGATCAGGTGGAAGCGTTCCGCCGCGAGCAGGAGCACTACGTCGAGCCGAGCTTCGATACCATCTCCGCGCTCGGCCCCAACGCCGCCATGTGCCACTACCACCACACCAATGGCACCCCCCGTGCGTTTGGTCAGGACAGCCTTTATCTGCTGGACTCCGGCGCCCAGTATATGGATGGCACCACCGACATCACCCGCACCATCAAGGTGGGTGAGGTGAGCGACGAGCAAAAGGCGATGTTTACCCGGGTACTGCAGGGCCATATCGCGCTGGATCAGGCCCGCTTCCCCCGTGGCACCGCCGGTATCCAGCTCGACGTGCTGGCCCGCATGCCGCTGTGGCAAGCCGGTTACAACTATGACCACGGCACCGGCCACGGCGTCGGCCACTTCCTGAGTGTCCACGAAGGGCCCCAGCGCATCGCGCCGAAAGGGAGCATGGTCGCCCTGCAACCGGGCATGGTGCTCTCCAACGAGCCGGGCTACTACCGTGAAGATGGCTTTGGCATCCGTTGCGAAAACCTGGTAGTGGTGACCGAGCTGGAACAGGTTGGCGAGCTGCCGATGCTGGGCTTCGAGCGTCTGACCTACGTGCCGTTCGATACCCGCCTGATCGACCGCAGCCTGCTGAGCCCGGCCGAATTCCGCTGGATCAACGAATACCATGTCGAGGTGTTCCGCCGCCTGAGCCCGCTGCTCGAGGGCGAGGATCTCGCCTGGCTGGAGCAGGCAACCAGCCTCATCTGATGACACAGGGCCTGCGGGCCCTGTTTTTTATCCCCCCTTTTGACCTGTATCAACACCCAAAGCGAGCAGGTCAGGAGAATGGCGGCCATGAAAAGTCATCATGCCAGCCCAGCCCGGGGCTCACACGCCGCAGCCAGCAAAAAGGCGAGTGACCATCCCAGACTCATGCGCGAGCAGCAGACGGTCAGCGCCATGATCCACCTCTACTGCCAGCACCATCATCAGGATCCCCATTGCCGCCACTGTCGCCAGTTGCGGGATTTCGCCCATCAGCGCCTACGTCGCTGCCGTTATGGCCACGGCCACAAACCCACCTGCGCCAACTGCAATATCCACTGCTACGCCCCGGCGATGCGTAAACAGATCCAGCAGGTGATGAAGTGGAGCGGCCCGCGCATGTTGCTGCGCCACCCCTGGCTCACCCTTCGCCACCTGCTCGACGGCTTGCGCAAAGCGCCCAAACTGCCCCAGAGCCGCCCCCTGCCGCCATAGCCGCCAATCCCTTGCATCCAGCAGGGGATGACCACTACCCTATGACTCCTTTTTTGCCGTTGACCCCAAGGTCAGCGGCGTTGCCGATCCTTTGCTGCCGATGGAGTCCTGATGCACCACAACCCCCCCCTGCTACGCCCCGCCACCCACAATGACATGCACGCCATCTGGCAGATCGATGCCAAGGTGTTTGGCGAAGATGTCTATCCCGCCTTCTTCTTCCGTCAGGCGATGGATTTGTGGCCCGAGTTGTTGTTGGTGGCCGAATACGAGGGGCAGCTGGTGGGTTATGTGCTGGGGGGATTCGGTCAGGAGCGGTCGCAAGGCTGGGTGCTCTCGCTGGCGGTGCTGCCGGAGGCACGCGGTTTCGGCCTCGCGGAGCGAATGATGCGCCAGATGGAGGCCAACCAGCAGGCGCTGCAGATCAGCGAACTGCGGCTCACGGTCGATCCGGCTAATCCAGCCCAGCGCCTCTACTACCGGCTCGGTTACACATTGCAGGCGGAAATAGCCGACTATTTCGGCCCCGGAGAAGACCGTCTGCTGCTGGTTAAAACCCTCTCCGGTACAGCTGCGATTCAAGGACAAAACCGGTTACAGAACGCATAATTGGTTACATTTTGCCGATTTCATGTGTGACGGGGTTGGAGTAAAGTTCACTCATCAACCGGATTGTTCAAATTACGTGCAGCCCAGGAGGCCCACCATGTTGAAGCGTATGACCCTTATTGCCCTGCTGGCAGCGACCACCATCACCGGATGCGCCAACAGTGACGTTTACTCTGG
The DNA here is from genome assembly GCF_040908355.1 of Aeromonas sp. R2-2. Taxonomy (NCBI): domain Bacteria; kingdom Pseudomonadati; phylum Pseudomonadota; class Gammaproteobacteria; order Aeromonadales; family Aeromonadaceae; genus Aeromonas; species Aeromonas sp. R2-2. The sequence goes on from NZ_JBFODQ010000031.1 coordinate 36,185, forward strand.
CGATGTTTACACCAAAGACCGCGCCAAACAGGTGCAGACCGTCAGCTACGGCACCATCATCTCCACCCGCCCGGTGAAGATCCAGGCCGATGAGAACTCCCTGATTGGCACCATTGGCGGCGCCGTGGTCGGTGGCCTGCTGGGCAGCACAGTCGGTGGCGGCACCGGACGCGACATCGCAGCCGCAGGCGGCGCCATCGCCGGTGCAGCAGCAGGTAACGCCATCGGCAACAAGATGAATCAGGTCGACGGCGTCGAGCTGGAGATCAAGAAAGAGAATGGCGAAGCCATCGTGGTCGTGCAGAAAGCCAGCCCCACCTTCACCCCGGGCGCTCGCGTGCGCATGACCCAGGGCAATGGCAGCATCAACGTGGCCGTCGTGAACTAAGCGTGTGAACTCAGGCTTTGCAGCTTTAGAGTCATAAAAAAACCGCCGATCCCGGCGGTTTTTTGTTGTCTGGCATTCGGGATTACATGCTGTAAGCCTTCTCGCCGTGGGAGGTCACATCCAGCCCTTCCCGCTCGGCATCGCCATTCACCCGCAGACCCACCAGCATGTCGACCGCCTTGAAGGCAATCGCCGCCACGGCACCGGACCAGAGCAGAGTGACACCGACCCCGATAGCCTGGATCTTCACCTGAGTCAGGATGGAGTAGCCCTCGGCAACCTGATTGGTGACATAGTCCCACACCCCGGTACCGCCCAGATCCGGGCTGGCAAAAACGCCGGTCAGCAGGGCGCCGAGAATGCCGCACACCCCGTGTACGCCAAACACGTCCAGACTGTCATCGGCACCCAGCAGGCGCTTGAGACCGTGGACCCCCCACAGACCCGCCACGCCACTGATAAGGCCCATCACCAGACCACCGCCCACACCGACGAAACCGGCTGCCGGAGTGATCACCACCAGACCGGACACCGCACCAGAGGCGGCCCCCAGCAGGGAGGGACGTCCCTTCATCACCCACTCGGCCAGCGTCCATGAGAGAGCTGCCGCAGCCGGCGCAACCCAGGTGTTGATAAAGGCAAGTGCGGCGATACCGTTGGCTTCCAGCGCGGAGCCCGCGTTGAAACCGAACCAGCCGAACCAGAGCAGGGAGGCGCCGATCATGGTCATGGTCAGGCTGTGGGGGGTCATGGGATCACGACCGTAGCCCAGACGCTTGCCCACCAGATAGGCACCCACCAAACCCGCCACGGCGGCGTTGATGTGCACCACTGTGCCGCCTGCAAAATCCAGCGCACCATGCTGGAACAGATAACCCGCCGTTGCGGTCGCTGTGGCCGCAGCCTCGGCGCTGGTATAAGCATCCGGACCCGCCCAGTACCACACCATATGAGCCAGTGGGATATAAGCGAAGGTGAACCAGATCACCGAGAAGAGCAGCACGGCAGCAAACTTGATGCGCTCGGCAAACGCCCCCACGATAAGGCCGCAGGTGATGGCGGCAAAGGCCCCCTGGAACACCACATAGATCAGCTCGCTGATCCCGACCCCCTTGCTGAAGGTGGCGGCGATGGAGTCAGGGGTTACACCCTTGAGCAACACCTTGCTGAAGGAGCCATAGAAATTGCCCCCCTCGGTAAAGGCCAGCGAATAGCCGTAGATCACCCAGAGCACGCAGATGAGGCAGAACAGGGTAAAGACCTGCATCAGTACGCTCAGCATGTTTTTGGCCCGCACCAGACCACCGTAGAAGAGTGCCAGACCGGGGATCGACATCAGGATCACCAGCGCCGCCGAGAGCAGCATCCAAGTGTTGTCACCCTTGTTGATTGTCATGGCGGCAACCGGTGCCACCGCCGCCTGTACCTGAGCGACCTCTTCGGCCCAACTTGGGGTAACCAGCAAGGCAGGCAACATCGTCAGACCCGCCATCATCCATTTTTTGACCATAGAGCACTCTCCTTCCCTGTCGTACCGGTACAAGACCGGCTCCGTTTCCCTGATTGAATCTGTGGCGAATCGCAAGGTGTTGCTGCAACCCGCCAGAATCACACCCGCGCCCTGCACGGGGATGCCTCTTGCCACTTCCTCATCACCGCGTCTGCCGACAATGACCGCAAGAGACCGTCTGACATGTAAAAAGCATAAAGCGGGCCACAAATTTAAATCCTTTTAAATCATTGCATTAGTAAGATCACGCATCATCAACGCACCAATTTGGCGCATGAGCTGCGCTAACCTGCCCAGGGTCGCCCTGTCACAGGGCAGGCGATACGTCGCGCACCAGAAGTGCGCAAACCCGGAGCCAGCCCACAAGCTGACGTCATCGATATCGCGCGCTGCGGGCCCGCTCGTTTACACTGACAGACCAGCCGTTTCCTGTTATCCGACCACGGCATGCCATTACGCAGCCTCTTGTTTGCAAGCTGATGGCAGGCCCAATCCGAGGAACACCATGCAGTTCGATCGTCTCGACATCAGCCTCTCCCACTACCGTCATCTCGACCGGGAGCATCGCGCCCACATCGCGCTGCTGGGGATAGTGATGCTGGCCATCATGGCCCTTCACCTGTTGCTGCTGCCCCACTTCCCCTACGAGCGCTTTTACGCCGTCAGCTTTGGCTTCGAGGTGATCAACTGGCTCACCATGCTGTTCCTGTTCTGGGTGGTGCAGTGCGCCCACCTGCCCACCCACACCTACCGCATGCTCTCCTGCGGTCTGATGTTGTGGATCATGGGGGCCACCGCCGACATCATGGATGAGCTGGTGGCGCAGCCACTCTGGCTCGCCATCTATGCCGAGGATCTGCTGAGATCCAGCGGCATCCTGCTCAGCAGCATCGGCATCCTGAGCACCATGCACCATCTCTTTCACATCAATACCCAGCTCAGACAGCAGGCGCTGTTTGACGATCTGACTAGGCTGCCAAACCGGCGCTACTTTCATCAGCAGCTGTTTCTGGAACAGGGGATTTGCCACGCTCTCATCCTGCTGGATCTGGATCACTTCAAGCTGATCAATGACAACTACGGCCACGATATCGGGGATCGGGTGTTGCAACAGTTTGGCGAGCTGTTGCAACAGCACTGCCCACCCGGTGCGCTGGCGGCCCGTGTCGGGGGTGAAGAGTTTGCCCTGCTGCTGCCCGTCGCCCACGAAGCCGAGCTGCAGCAACTGGCCAACACCCTGCTCACTGCGACCCGCACCATAGCACCCGACCCGGCCCATACCATGACGGTCAGCCTGGGAGTGGGGATCCGCGAGCCCAAGGAGCCGGCAGTCTCGCTGTTCAAACGGGTGGATCAGGCGCTTTATGGCGCCAAGGAGGCGGGCAGAAACTGCGCGGTATGGGCGACGCCGACTAACAAGGAGGCGTGAAGAGCTACCGATTGGTTACCGATCACGGCGGAACATTGCTGCTGAAACAGGGGCCCAAGGGCCCCTGTTTTATGGGGAAAATCCCCTCGCCTAAAAGCGGAAGGTAAGACCGATATTGGCCTGCCACTGAGTTACCAGCTCCCCGCGCACCTTGAACACGCACTGCTCTGGGTTGCAGAGAAACTGGTTGTTGTCGTTGACCAGCGAGCCATAACCGCGCACCTCAGCCCGCAGCGCCAGATGCTCGGCGAGGCGCGGTTGCACCCCAAGCGCCAGCGACATGGAAGGGGTCACCTCGCTGTCGTAGGCGGCAAAGCGGGTCACCCCGATCCCGGCGCCGATGTAGGGCGCCATCAGGTTGTCAGAGAGGGTCAGCGCACCGGCAAAGTGCAGGATGTCCACCGTCAGGCGATCCGGCTGATCGGGGGAGAGGGTGGTGGACTGGTGGCTGTAGAGCAGTTCGATCATGCCGGGGTCATCCACCTCCTTGCTGATAAAGAAGCCCCAGCTGCCGGAGCCCTGCCCCTGCAGTGAATCAAACGATGCAGAAAGCGGCACCGGCTGCACCACCTCGTCACTCTTCTCGAAGTCGATGGCTGAGCTGTAGCCGAAAAATGGCGTCACCTGCCAACCGGATGTGGTCGCGGCCTCGCTACTCCAGGCCTGCCCCAGTGGCAGCAACAGCCCCATCATCGCTATACCGGCTCTCTTCATCATCATCCCCTGCTCCCTGTGTGATTGTGCAGAAAGCATACCAGAGGCGTCCTAGGCCCATCCTAAACGGCGGCTGTACCGGATCACTTTCATCGCGCGATGTCCCCCTCGCCAGAACCTCTGCCGAGCCGCCCCACTGGCGCAGCTACGCGCCCCCGCCACCATTCATCGACGGTTAACCTCTGCCACGTATGCTGGCGCCAAATCGGGTCATCGGGGCCCGCTATCACCACTCAGAAGGACATCAGGGAATGGTTGCCGCGCAACTTCACGACCCCAAAACCACCCTCGCGGATACCCTGCGGGCCACCGCGCATGCCATCGATGAGAGCCACATCAGCCTGCGCCAGATGCTCGCGCTGGTGGGCGAGCAGGGCATGCTGCTGTTTTGCGTGCTGCTCACCGTCCCCTTCCTGCTGCCGGTCTCCATCCCCGGCGTCAGCACCCCGTTTGGCCTGCTGATCCTCTTTATCGGCATCGGCATCACCCTCAATCGGGTGCCCTGGCTGCCCGCCATGCTGATGGAGCGCCGCTTCGCCGCCGACCAGCTCAAGCCGACCCTGCACAAGGGGGCGGATCTGCTGGCACGGGTCGATCGCGTTATCCGCCCGCGCCTGCTGGTGCTGACCGGCAGCAACACGGTCAACCGCTGCAACGGCCTGCTGATCATGCTGGCCGCCCTGCTGCTGATGCTGCCCCTGGGCGCCATCCCCTTCACCAACGCCATGCCTGCCTGGGCCATCTTGCTGCTTGCCACTGGCATGTTGCAGCGGGATGGTCTGTTCGTCGCCAGCGGCTATCTACTGGTAAGCGCAACCCTGGTCTGGTTCAGCGTGCTGGCCATCGGCTTGCTGATGGCGGGCCAGAGCGCCAGCGGCCTGCTCGGCTAACCCCGATGCACAGAAAAAGGGCGACCAGATGGTCGCCCTTTTTGATTTGTGCGGGATACCGCCCGGTCAAAGCAGATCGTAGATAAGGGCTGAGATGGCAAGCAGCCCCATCACCAACACAAAAAGGGTACTCGGCCCGCGATAACGCTTGAGTGCGGGCAAGCGATAGATGGAGCAGGCCGGCAGCAGAAACAGGATCACCGCGATCAGCGGGCCACTGACGCGCTCGATGATGTCGAGCACGTTGGGGTTCAGATAGGTGATGACGGCGGTCACCATAAACAGGATCATCGACGAGACCCGCGCGATGGTCGCTTCACGCAGGGAAAGTCCCAGCCCCTGACAGGCGCCGCTCACCATGCTCACCGTCCCCTCGCTCACCCCCATAGAGGTGCCTAGGAAGGATTTGGACATGGCCAGAATGGCGATGAGTGGCCCCACATAGGCGATCAGCGGGTTGGAGAACTTGTTCGCCAACGCCGACAGCACCGAGATATTGTCGGTGCGGGCCAGCGCCATCTCCGCCTGACTCAGACTCATCACGCAGCTCACCACGAAAAAGAGCACGCTGCCGCAAATCAGCATGCTGCTGCACTTGATGATCCGCTTGGCGCGCAGGTCGGCACTCTCCTGACAACGCTTTTTCTGCGCCGCGCTGAAGGAAGAAATAATGGGCGCATGGCTGAAGGAGAACACCATCACCGGCACGATCAGCCAGAGGGATTTCCAGAACGCCGGATCACGCCAGTCCACCGCCTGACTCTCGCTGAAATAGGAGAGGCTCCACTGGGGCAGCAGATAGATGGAGAGGCCAATCAGAAAGGCGACCATCGGTAGCGCCAGCACGCTGATGGCCGACACCACGATCTGTTTGCCGGCCAGCAGCACCAGATGCAGGCCCAGCATCACCCCCAGCACCAGCAAGCCGCGCGGCAGCTCGGCATACCCCAGCTGGTGGACTACAAAGCTCTGGATCGCATTGGTGATGGAGATGCTGTAGACCAGAATGATGGGGTAGAAGGCCATCAGATAGACCAGCATCAACAGCTTGCCCGCCTTGGCACCGAAGTGCTCCTCCACCACATGGGTGATATCCCCCTCCTTGTGGGAGCTGGAGAGCACAAAGCGGCTCAATGCCCGGTGGGAATAATAAGAGAGCGGAAAAGCCAGCAATAAAATAAATAGCAAAATAACCGGAGAATTACTGCCAACAGTAATAGGGAGAAATAACGTACCGGCACCGACAGCAGTGGCATATAGGCCCATGGTCCATACCGAATCGCTTTTCTCCCATTTCAATTTTGAAACAGGGTTACTCTTTTCAGCAATAGAAACACTCATTGCAATATATACCTTATTAATCTGTCATCATTATTTTTATTGGCCCGAATAACAGGCTGGAGATATGTCGTTGCATATCGCCCTGCACATGAAAAAACAACGCCGCCAGCGGCCAACAGGGCCACCGGAGAGAAACGGAGCTGCCACGCTACCATCGTTGAAATCGCCATCCGGGTCAAGGTTAATAATTCATGACTGTTTGAATCGGAATGTTTCAAAAGACAACAGGATGTATCACATTCGTCACCCAAAACCAGATTCACGCCTGTTTGATAACATACCGATAAAACCTCATGCTGTTGCCCAACAACACAAATAAGACCAGCGATCAGGCCGATAATATTAACACCTTAAGCTGTGGAATATGAGTTAAATAATACGGCCAACTTTTCTACTAATTGACAGTGATGCCAGCCAATTTATTCAGGGTAAAAGCGCAGGCTATTTCCCACAGCGACCGGGGTGGCACTCTCAACCTGCCGGGCAGTGCGCCACCCGGTTGCGCCCTGCCCGCTTGGCCCGATAGAGCCACTCGTCGGCCCGGGCCAGCGCCTGATTGATCTCCTCCTCCGGCTGCACCAGAGTTGTGCCCAGACTGACCGTGATGGCAACCGGATCGGCAGGCAGCGCTTCGACGGCGGCGCGGATCTGCTCCGCCATCTGCTGCAAACCGGCTTCATCGATCCTCGGCAGCAGGATCAGAAACTCCTCGCCACCGCTGCGCACAAAGAGGTCATCCGCCCGCAACAGGGCATCGATACAACTACTGAAGCGCTGCAAGGCCCGATCTCCCTGCTGGTGGCCGTAACGATCGTTGAGCTGCTTGAAGTGATCGATGTCGAGCATGACCAAGCCGCAGGGGGCCTCGTTGCCCCTCACCTGCTGGCAATGTTCGAAGAAGTAGCGGCGGTTATGGAGGCCGGTCAGCTGGTCGGTTTCACTCTGGCGCAGCAGTCGCTGCTGCAACTCGTACTGGCGAGTGATATTGCGGGTCACCCAGGCCACCGCCCGCTTGCCGTCATAGAGGGAGGGCAGCGGCGCAATCTTGCCCTCAAAACGCTGTATCCCTTGCGGCCCGGCGGCGGCATTGATCCCCCCCACCTCGGCTGCTGAGAGCTCATACTCCACCACTCGCACCTGACCGCTCGCCAGCGACTCGGCTACCTGCGCCTTGACCCACATGGCCATCTCGGGTGGCAGCACATCGGCCAGCTGCTTGCCCGTCAGCGGATTGCCGTCGTGATAGGATTGCTGCTCCATGCCTCCGATATATTCCACGTAATAGCCATCTTCACTGAGGATAAAGACGGGATCTGGCAGCTGGGCCATCACTTCATAAAGCTGGGTTACCGAAAGCGCCACGAAGACTCCTGTACTTCAACGTCAAACAGGGGGGAGATATTCTGCCTCAAGAGGAATCACACGCCCTCATCGTCAGCGCAGAAAAATCTGCGGCCACAGCCAACAATCCTTTACATCTAGCAGCCTGCCAGCCTCTCGGCCACCACAGGTGGCAAGCACGTTGCTACTCCCGCCACTGCGCTCGCTCACGGCGGCGAAAGCCCCCTCACCCGGTCACGCATATCCCATTGTTTCAACTCACAAGTTCATTTACGCTGGCCGTCCTGAGTCCAGTTTTCACCTCATCAGCCATCAGGGAGCCAGCCACCCGCAACCGCAGGGGCTGTACCACGGAAAAGGAATCGCCAGATGAAAAACGCCATCGTTACCGCCCGCTTCGACGCCATCAGCACCGAAGGGGAACAGCTCACCCTCAAGATCGCCATCAAGGCCCCCGAGCCGGATCCCAAGTCCGCCAGCGGTGACTGGCGCTGCAAGGTAAAGTTGGCTGGGCTGAGCGACAAGACCTTTATCTACGGCATCGACAGCCTGCAGGCCCTGAGCCTCGCCATCAAGTTTGTCGAAACCGAACTGCGCGCTTTCTCCGATGCGGGCTGGCAGTTCTATCTGCCCAATTGCCCCGATCACCCCATCGACATGAGCGCCTGTTACTTCCCGGCTCTCTAGCCCGGCCCATCCAAGGAGACCAGATGCACGGACCCGATCCCGCCAATCCCCACCCCATGAACGGCTTTCCCCAGGTGTGCTTTATCAAGAACACCATCAAGGGGCCCAATATCGAGGTGGGTGACTACACCTATTACGACGACCCGGAGGATTCGGCGGGCTTCGAGCGCAACGTCCTCTACCACTTCCCCTTCATCGGCGACAAGCTGATCATCGGCAAGTTCTGCGCCATCGCCCGCGGGGTGAAGTTCATCATGAACGGCGCCAACCACCAGACCTCCGGCTTCTCCACCTACCCCTTCTTTATCTTCGGCAACGGCTGGGAGAACGCCGCCCCTGCCCCGGGCAGCCTCCCCTACAAGGGCGATACCGTGATCGGCAACGATGTCTGGATTGGCTATGACGCCCTGATCATGCCGGGGGTAAAGGTCGGCAACGGCGCCATCATCGCCGCCCGCTCAGTGGTCACCGGTGACGTGCCCGCCTATGCAGTGGTCGGCGGCAACCCGGCGAAAGTGATCCGCTACCGCTTCGACGACGACACCATCGCCCGTCTCAACGCCATCGCCTGGTGGGACTGGCCGGTAGAGCGGATCAGCCGGAATTTGAACTTGATCGGCGGCGGGGAGATAGCGGAGTTGGAAAAATGAGTTGAATAGAGATCAATCAGGGTCATGCTGTGATTATTCCATATAGCGAGGTTGTTGTATCTCACGCATCCCGATTAAAAGGCTTCGGACAAAACCCAGATAACGCTACACTGATTCACAAATTACATTAGATTCTTTTAATTTATGACCTATGACAAGGAAGATAATGAAGTCATCGACCCTAAATACCTTGATGGTTGCTAAAGCGATCTTTAGCGAGACCAAACACTTAATTAACTCTGGCAATAAGCATACTTGTACTGCGGGGATTATTTTATTACAAGATTTTATTGAGCTCGTCGTCCTTGCCGCTTTAGATGAGCTTGATGTGGATGAACAACGGGCATTAGAATCTAAATCCTTTGACGATCTATTAGGTGAACTAAAAAAAAGAAAAGTTCCAGTTATAAAATCTGGAACTATTAAGGCCCTTAACAAGCAGCGAGTAATTTCAAAACATTATGGACAACTTGCAGAGCCTGCATCAGTCGTAAATTATTTTGATGTCGCTACTCAATTTATTGACACCTTATTAGAAGCAGTTGTGGGGGCAAAATTACAAGAGATATTTCTCACAGATATATTGGAAGATGGTAATGTCAAAGATTTAGTAAGAGAGTCCATTGAAAAATGCAATCATGAAGAGTTCTTAGATGCTCTTGTAGGATTGCGTAAGGCCTTTTTCGTTGCGTATGAGCATGAATATTGCGTCTATGCATTTAGAGAACGAGATAAAAATGATAACAGACTGTTAGGACTCCTAGGGTTAGGCGTTTCAACTGGAATGAAGGCTCAAGACTGGAAAAAAAATAAGCAGTGGATAGATGACCATGTTGACAAACCTACCGATTACATACAGGTAGACCATGAGCAATTAAAGACAGATTGTATGGAATTGGGTATTAGCACTGTTGATATTGAAAACTTCAGACGGCTAACTCCTGAAGTAGTAATGACGGAGAAAGACTCATGGCATTATGAGTATTCCCCTGCGTTTATTGCAAATGAACTAAATAAAGAAAACTTCAATTACTGCCTCGATCTTTTAATAGATTTTTTACTTAAAAAACAAAAAATGGAATCCAGCAGACGATATCTAAAAATGGAAAAGTCCATACCTGCACCTCCAATATATATTGGCAAGCCAGTATTTAAAAAGCCATCACAACAGTCGGAGCAAATATCCTCCGTAAAAGAAGATTATTATTACTCTGTTAACAGGATTGTTACTGGGTTCGATTCTTCTGAACGCTACCTATTTGTACATTTATATCCACAAAGAGATCAGTTTGCTGTTGAAGATTGGATATGGGGATATTTGCTAATTGAAGAACACTAGACAATTAATAAAAATATTGGAACTCCCACCGTTTTATGACCACGTAGCAGAGCTGGAGAACAGAGCCACTGATGAACTGAGTTGCACCTAAAGCAAAGATGGGCGGTACAGATCTAGTTATCACCTGACACCGGCCTCAAACCGGTGTCTTGTTTACGCTACTTTAGTGCGCACTTCCTTCGGTATCAATTTCAGACCCTTTTTGAACATGCTGTAGGGAGTCTGTCCTTCCATCATCCTGCCCTGATGTGGCCGCTGGGTGTTGTAGTGATCCAGATAGCTGTCCAGGTCTGTCTGCATCTGCTCCACTGATTCATACCAGGTCGTCCTCCCCTTGATACGGAAGTGTTCATCCAGCAGGGTGCGATGTAGCCGCTCGATAAAGCCGTTGCTCTGCGGCCTGCGTACCTTGGTGGTCCGGTGCTCAATCCCCTCCAGTTGCAGGAACAGCTCGTAGGGGTGATGGTCAGGGCGCCCGCAGAACTCGCGCCCGTTGTCCGACAGGATGGTATAGACCCGCGCCTCGTGAGCCTCGAAGAACGGCAGGACCGTTTCGTTGAGCACATGGACCGAGGTCACCGGCAGCTTGCTGGTGTAGAGCCGTCCCCAGGCGTGGCGGCTGTAGCAGTCCAGTACGGTTTGCAGATACACCTTGCCCACCCCCTTGAGTGCGCCGACGAAGAAGGTGTCGACCGCCACCAGTTCCCCGGTGTAGTGGACCTCTATCTGACGTTCGCGAAACTCGGGGCTGAAGCGCTCGAGCAGGCGGATCTGCTCGTCATTGAGCTCAATCGTCTGTTCCCTGTGGGTTTTCTCGAGGCGCAACAAGCGGTCATGCTTGGAGAGCAAGTCGTGACATTGCCACACGCCACGCACACCGCCCGCACTGACGTTGATGCCTTGCAGAGCCAGTTCTTGCGCGACCCGCAGCGGGCCATGGGTTGGTCTGGTGAGAGAGTAATCGAGGATGGCTTGCTCAATCTCGGGAGCGACCCGGTTGGGATGCGCCCCTTTACAGCCGGGGAGTTTGTCGAGCAAGCCCTCGGCGCCATAGGTCTGATAGTTACGGCGAATCTCGTAGAACTGCTGACGGCTGTAGCCGATGAGCTTGCAGGCTTTGCTGACGTTATTGAGCTCTTTGGCGAGCTCTAGCAAGCTGAGTTTACGACGTGCTACTTTCTCGTTGGTGGTCATACGGTGACTCCAGATAACACGGTAGGGGTACCGTTTTGTTATCCGGTTTGAAGCCGTATGACCACTCCCTTTTGTGGGCAACTGCAGGTGAATATCATCTCCATACAGATGGGCACTATCTTGGCTCCCCCTCCAATCCGCCGAGGGGAAGGGGCAAGGTCAGGAGCGTCATCAGGGATGATGGCGCAGACGCAGCCGGCACAGGGGCCAGATCGGGAAAGGGCGAGCACAGCTCGACCCGATTCGGCGCGAGAACAGGGATGTTCGAAGCGGGCTTTGGCCGAAGCCATGGATGGCGAAGGTCAAAGGCCCGTCGGCGTGTGCCGTCGGACAAGCGGGTGCGCCGAAGGAACCCGGCAAAGTCGGGCGAATAAGCGGGGAGAAGACCTTTGGTGCATTTTTTGATAAGAGCGGGTCTTTCCAAAGTCACTCGCCCAAGCCCGAAGGGCGGGCGAAAACCCTTCGAGGCCAGCGGCCTCGCGTCCTGCACGGCGAAGCCGTGCCACCACACAACGGCCCCTGCCGCCAACGCCATACCTCGGAACGGACGATTACGCCTACCGGCTAATCGACCCTACGATTGCACGGTAAGGCCGTGCCTGCTCGCCACAGGCACGGAGTCTGGCTGGACGCCGGATGCCACCGGCAAAGGGGGGCGTGGCCGCCCCTATCGGCCCAGGAAGGGTTCCCAGTCCTTGAACACCGGCTGCAACCCTGCCTGCCGCACGGCGGCGGCCACCTCCCCCACCGGGCGATCGTCATGGATGGCGAACTGCTCCAGCTCCTCTTTATCCCCCTCGGCATAGCCCCCCGGCTGGGTGCGCGATTCGGCCGACATCTGGGTGATGCCAAGGCGCACCGCACCGTTGCGAAAGGTGGCCGACTCGCGGGTGGAGAGCGACAAGTCCAGCGTCGGCGAGAAGAGGCGCCAGGCGCAGATCAGCTGGGCCAGCTGGCGATCCGACATGACCACGGCAGGTTCAAGTCCGCCGGTGCAGGGGCGCAGGCGTGGGAAGGAGAGCGAGTAGCGGCTCTGCCAGTGGTGGCGCTCAAGCCAGCTCAGATGCTCGGCGACAAAGTAGCTGTCGGCGCGCCAGTCCGAGGAGAGACCGATCAGCGCCCCCAACCCTATCTTGTCGATACCGGCGCGACCCAGCCGATCCGGCGTCGCGAGGCGCCATGCGATGTCCCGCTTATTGCCGCGCAGGTGGTGGCGGGCGTAGGTGGGGGCGTGGTAGGTCTCCTGATAGACCATGACGGCGTCGAGGCCGAGGCTCTTCAGCTCGGCATAGTCGGCCTGCGAGAGGGGCTGCACCTCCATCCCCACCGTGCTGAAGTGGCGGCGGATGATGGGCATCACCTCGCGAAAATAGGCGAGCCCCACCTTGTGCTCGTGCTCGCCGGTCACCAGCAGCACGCTGTCAAAACCACGCGCCTTGATGGCCAGACACTCGCGCTCTATCTCCTCGCTATTCAAGGTCTTGCGCTTGAGACGGTTGCTCATGGAGAAGCCGCAGTAGGTGCAGTCGTTGGCGCACAGATTCGACAGATAGAGCGGCACATAGAAGCCGATGGTGTTGCCAAAGCGCTGGCGGGTGAGCCGCTCGGCCTCGGCCGCCATCTGCGGCAGATACGCCTCGGCGGCTGGCGAGATCAGCGCCATAAAGTCGCTCAGGGTTCGGCGGGGGGCGCTCAGCGCCCGCTCTACATCGGCGGCCGTCTTGGCGCGGATCTGCATGCCGATATCGTCCCAATCCAGCTCCTGCCAGCGATTGGCAAAATCCAACCCCCTCCCGGCCTCCCCCTTGGGAGGAGGAGGAGCGCAGGGCTCACCCCCTTCAAGCACCGAATCAGCCGGAGCCCTCACCCCCAGCCCCTCTCCCAAAGGGAGAGGGGGGCTAAACACATCAGCCTCGGGAGAAACCGAGAAAGAGGACATGGCCATTGGCTCTTGCCCCGAGCCAGCATCATGACTCATAACGCCCCCAGAAAATCGGTCAGCGGGCTGGAGGCTTGGGCCTGCAGGGCGCGGGCGCCAAGGCCTGCCTCATAGGCGCTGCGACCGGCAGTGCAGGCCAGTGCAAATGCGCGGCCCATGGCAATCGGGTCGCCGCTCACCGCGATGGCGGTGTTGACCAGCACGGCATCGGCGCCCAGCTCAAAGGCGGCGGCGGCATGGCTCGGCGCACCGATCCCCGCATCCACCACCACAGGCACATTGGCCTGCTCGACGATGATGGAGAGAAACTCCCGGGTCACCAGCCCCTGATTGGAACCGATGGGGGCGCCGAGCGGCATCACGGCGGCGCAGCCCACCTCTTCCAGCCGCTTGCAGAGCACGGGGTCGGCCCCGCAGTAAGGCAGCACCACAAAGCCCTCTTTCACCAGCTGCTCGGCGGCTTTCAGCGTCTCGATGGGATCGGGCAGCAGATAGCGCGGATCGGGGTGGATCTCCAGTTTGAGCCAGTTCGTCCCCAGCGCCTCGCGGGCCAGGTGGGCGGCAAACACCGCCTCGGCGGCAGTCTTGGCGCCGGAGGTGTTGGGCAGCAGCTTGACCCCGAGTTGCAGCAAGGGGCTCAGGATATCGTCATGGGCCTTGCCGGGTTCGAGCCGCTTGATGGCCATGGTGACCAGTTGGGAGCCACTCGCCTCGATGGCGGCGGCCATCAGATCCGGGCGGGCAAACTTGCCGGTGCCGGTAAAGAGGCGCGATGAGAAGGTGTGATCGGCAATTGTCAGCATGTCAGCCTCCGGCCACTGCGATAAGAAGAGATGAGGCGCCGCCGCAAGGCAGCACGCTCGAAGATGGGAACGCAAGCATCATGGATCAGCCTCCCGCAATGGCGGTAAAGAGGTGAATTTCATCCCCGTCATTAAGACGGGTCTCGGCCCAGCGGCCACGGGGCAGCACGGCGCCGTTAAGGGCCACCGCCACCCCCTGTGGATTAACGTCTTGCGCCGCCAGCAGGTCGGCCACGCTCTGCCCCGCCGCCAGCAACTGGGCTTTATCGTTGAGTCGAATGGTGAGGGTCATGGGGTGATCTCCTTATCGTGTGTCGGGCATCGGCGCTGCCCGCAAACCGGGCAATCGGGGTCGGAGGCCAGAGTGAGGGTCTGCCACTGATGGGTCAGGGCATCGAAACGGCGCAATGTGCCAGCGACCGAGCTTTGCATCCCGAGCAGCAGTTTCAATGCCTCCAGCGCCTGCAAAGAGCCCATCACCCCGACCAGCGGGCCGGTGACGCCGCTGGTCTCGCAGCTCTGGCTCACCTTGGTATCCAGCGGATAAAGGCAGGCGTAGCAGGCGTGCTCACTGCTGGTGCGCGCCATCAGCTGCCCCTGCCAACCCACCGCTGCGGCGGAGACCCAGGGCTTGCCCTGCCCCACGCAGGCGGCGTTGATGGCCTGGCGGGTGGCGAGGTTGTCGCAGCAGTCGATCACCAGATCCACTTCGGCCACAAACTCCGGCAGGCTGGCGACATCGAGCCGCTGGTTGATGGCGATCAGCTCCACCAGCGGGTTGTGGGCCGCCAAGCGCTCGCGGGCCAGCTCCGCCTTGGAGTGGTTGACCGCCTCGCTATCGAACAGGATCTGGCGCGGCAGATTGCTGGAATCGACCGTATCGCCATCGGCCAGCCACAAGGTGCCCACCCCGGCGCCAGCCAGATAGAGGGCCAGCGGCGAGCCGAGCCCGCCGAGGCCGACGATCAGCACGGACTTATCTTTGAGCCGTGCCTGCCCTTCTTCACCCACTTCCGCCAGCATCAGCTGACGGCCGTATCGCAGATACTCTTTGTCACTAAGAGACGCCTCATCAGAGCGCATGTTCCACCTCCCTTATGGCAGTGGCCGAGCGCGGCTCATCCCCTGCGCCCACGGCAGCGAGCAGCCGCTCGGTTGCCCCCTGCCAGTCGTCACTGGCAGTGATGGCCGAGACCAGCGCGATGCTGCCCACCCCGCTCCCCTTGACCACCGCCACCCGCTCCTCGCTGATACCGCCGATGGCCACCGTCGGCCACTCCGCCATCAGGGCGCGGTAGCGGTGCAGCCGCACCAGCCCCTGCGGGCGCGAAGGCATCGCCTTGGTGTTGGTCGGGAAGATATGACCCAGCGCCATATAGGAGGGGGCCAGCTCGCGGGCCCGCATCAGCTCGAAGTAGCCGTGGGTGGAGATGCCAAGGCGCAGCCCGGCCGCCTGAATGGCGGCGAGATCGGCGGTCTCCATATCCTCCTGCCCCAGATGCACGCCCCAGGCGCCCGCCTCGATGGCCTGTTGCCAGTAGTCGTTGATAAAGAGCCGCGCCCCATGGCGGCGACCAAGCGCCACAGCATCACGAATGGCCGGCGCCACCTCTGCGGCGGGCAGATTCTTGATCCGCAGCTGGATGGTTTTGACCCCCTGCCCCAGCAGGCGGCGCAGCCACTTGACCGAGTCCACCACCGGATAGAGGCCCAGATGCTGTTCGGTTGCGGCAAAAGGGCCATCCGGCAGACGGGCGCTGCTTGTCTCATACAATCCGAAGCGGCGATCGAGGGTTGATCCCGCCAGCAAGGCGCGGGGGAAGTGAGCAAGATCGGCTGGCCAGCCGAGATGGGCGATGGGGCCCGGGCCAGCCCCCACTCCCTGCGCCGCCGCCAAGCCCTGTTGCAGGTAGGCACGCGCCAGGGTGATGGCGTCCTCTACCGGATAATCCTGCGCCACCACGGCGGCGATGGCGCTGGCGTAACAGCAGCCGGTGCCATGGCCGTGGCGGGTATTCAGGCGCGGCGCCGCCAGCCAGAATTCGCGGGTCTCATCCAGGTAGTAGTCGAGGCAGAGATCGCCGCTCCACTCAAGATGACCCCCCTTGACCAGCACGGCGCGGGCGCCCAGTTCGCGCAGCCGCCGGGCGGCGAAGCGCACCAGCACAGGGCTGGTCGCGGGAATGCCGGTCAGGGCTTCCAGTTCGGGGCCGTTGGGGGTGATCAAGGAGAGGCGCGGCAATAGCTGCTCGCGCACCGCTTCCAGCATATTGGGCTCCGCCATCGGGGTACCGGTGCTGGCGATGGCCACCGGGTCGTAGACCACGAAGGGGGCCTCGATAGTTGCCAGTCGGCGGGCCAACACCTCGACGTGGAGCCGGGTCGGCAGCAGACCGATCTTGATGGCGGCGGGCGGCAGATCGACGCCGAGGGCATCGATCTGGGCGGTGAAAGTCTGCATCAGCACGGGGTCGACCATCTTCACCGCCACCGAGTTCTGGGCGGTAATGGCGGAGATGACCGAGCAGCCGTGCACGCCAAGGTCGTGCAATGTGTGCAAGTCGGCCTGAATACCGGCGCCACCGCCGGAGTCTGAACCGGCGATGGTCCAGACCACAGGTAGTGAGTCCGTCACAGGCGACAGGTCGGCGAGGCTGACAGCCCCGCTTGCGCTGCTCACGCCTCCTCCCCTGCGGCCTGTTTCAGCGCCGCCGCCTGATGGTAGATCTCGCCGCCGCTCTCCTTGAAGGTCTCGGCCATCCGCTCCATGCCGCGCACCACCTCGGCCTGCTTGAAGGTCTCGGGCTCCTTACGGGCCATGCCGCTCTCGACCTGAGCCACCACCTGCTCCTGCTGGCCATCCATACCGACCAGCTTGATCTCTACCGCTTCCAGCTTGGCTGCGTAGTCGCGCACGTCCTGCGTGATCTTCATGGAGCAGAACTTGGGCCCGCACATGGAGCAGAAGTGTGCCACCTTGCCGGACTCCTGCGGCAGGGTTTCGTCGTGATAGGCGCGGGCGGTGTCGGGATCCAGCGCCAGATTGAACTGATCCTCCCAGCGAAACTCGAAGCGCGCCTTGGACATGGCGTTGTCGCGGATCTGGGCACCCGGGTGCCCCTTGGCCAGATCGGCGGCGTGAGCGGCGATCTTGTAGGTAATCAGCCCCTGCTTCACATCCTCCTTGTTGGGCAGGCCCAGATGCTCCTTGGGGGTGACGTAGCAGAGCATGGCGCAGCCGTACCAGCCGATGAGCGCGGCACCGATGCCGGAGGTGAAATGATCGTAACCCGGTGCAATGTCGGTGGTGAGCGGGCCCAGCGTATAGAACGGCGCCTCGTGGCAGTGCTCCAGCTGCTCGGTCATGTTGCGCTCGATCATGTGCATCGGCACGTGACCCGGCCCCTCGATCATCACCTGCACGTCGTACTCCCACGCAATTTTGGTGAGCTCGCCCAGGGTGCGCAGCTCGGCGAACTGGGCCTCGTCGTTGGCGTCATAGACTGAGCCCGGACGCAGACCGTCGCCCAGCGACAGGGCCACGTCATAAGCGGCGCAGATCTCGCAAATTTCTCGGAAGTGCTGGTAGAGGAAGTTCTCCTTGTGGTGGGAGAGGCACCACTTGGCCATGATGCTGCCGCCGCGTGACACGATGCCGGTGAGGCGCTTGGCGGTCATTGGCACAAAGCGCAGCAAGACGCCGGCATGGATGGTGAAGTAGTCCACCCCCTGCTCGGCCTGCTCCAGCAGGGTGTCGCGGAACAGCTCCCAGGTGAGCTCTTCGGCGATGCCGTTGGTCTTCTCCAGCGCCTGATAGATGGGCACGGTACCGATGGGCACCGGGCTGTTGCGCAGGATCCACTCGCGGGTTTCGTGAATGTAGCGGCCGGTGGAGAGATCCATCACGGTGTCGGCGCCCCAGCGGGTCGACCAGACCAGCTTTTCGACTTCCTCTTCGATGCTGGAGGTGACCGCCGAGTTGCCGATGTTGGCGTTGATCTTCACCAGAAAATTGCGGCCGATGATCATCGGCTCCGCTTCCGGGTGGTTGATGTTGCTGGGGATGATGGCGCGACCGGCGGCCACCTCATCGCGCACAAATTCGGGGGTGATGTTCTGGGGCAAACGGGCACCGAAATCGCGGCCCGGATGTTGGGTGCGCAGCAGCTCGGAGCGCACCCGCTCGCGCCCCATGTTCTCGCGAATGGCGATAAATTCCATCTCGGGAGTGACGATACCGGCACGGGCGTAGTGGAGCTGGGTGACCCGGCGACCCGGCTTGGCGCGGCGTGGCTTTGGCAGATACTCGAAGCGCAGGTGATCCAGCCCCTCATCGGCCAGACGCTCCTGAGTGAAGGTGGAGCTGAGCCCCGGCAGCTCGTCGGTGTCATCACGCTCCAGCACCCAGTTCTCCCGCAAGCGCGGCAGGCCACGGCGCACGTCGATGGCGACCCCCTCCTCCCCGTAACGGCCCGAGGTGTCGTAGACCGGCACCGGCTCGTTGGGTTCGAACTTGGGGTCCTCTTTGGTGCCGCCGACGAAGGTGTCGGCCAGCTGGATTTCACGCAGGGGCACCCGGATATCGGCGCGGGAGCCTTCGATAAAGATGCGGCGGGAGTTGGGGTGAGCCATCCCCTTGAGGCTGTCGATAAAGGCCTGAGCGCTGGAACGCTGCTCGCGGCGGCTGGATTTGGTGGTATCAGATACGGAAGTAGACATAGCAAAACTCACATTAACTGGTTGAAGTTATGGGTATTTGCTTGTCTGGAGTTCGAGGAGAAGATGAACTTGCGGCGGGGTGTTTATCTCGGGAGGGAGTGCGCGCGGGATGGATCTCCGCGCTGCTGTACTGCCCCTTCCCGCTCTCTGCATTCTGTGGGCAAGGCGCCCCACGTGCTGGAAAACCGGACGGGACAGACTCCCTCCTGTGCGCCCTGACCCATCAAGGGTGCTCCCTTCGATGAGCGGAAGAGGCTTGTTCCTCCCCCGGCGCGGTAACCCGCAAGTTACCCTTGTTCCCTTCGCAGGTTTTAACCTGATCAGGTTCCACGGATCCCGAATTAACGGTCTCAGCTTCGCGTCGTTCGACGGTCAGCACTCCGACAAGATGGCGCCAGTATAAGGGGGAAAATTTAAAGCACAAGCCGTTAACAATCTGGCCAACACACCTCTTTCAACAAATGAGTGAACAATGCCTCGCTCACGGGGCCACCCCAAACAGAGGTCAAACCTGCGTTGGCATCCCCTTGGCAAGCCACAGATTCCCGCTGTGATCATGCAGGGACAAGAGGAGAAAAAGAGGGAAAATCGAGGGGCGCAGGGCAAATGCATCGTCTTGCGCAGAGCAGAAACAGGCCCCTATGAAAGAGGCCTGCGAGGGAGGTTATTGAACCGGAACTATGGTCAGGGATACATTGCCAAACCCTTCGTTGGCAAGGGCCTCCTGATCCAGATCTACACCGGTCAGAGCCACTCCTTCAGCAGAGGCGTTACGCAACTGGGCAGAGGCCGCGGAACGGGTCTGGGGCTGACCGATTTCGATATCGCCGGCAAACTGGCTTTCGGCATAGAAGTCACCGGTCACCGCCGAACGGATCGGGCGCAGCACACGACCCAGGTTATTCTGCATGGTCGACAAACCATACTCGCTGATGGTCCAGTTCCAGTCCCACCACTTCACTTCACCCGGGATATAACGCTTGTCCCACTGGTAGCGAATGCTGCTCGCCTTGTCGCGGAACGGGCCGACGGCAAAGGTGTGCTCCCAGGTGGGGCGATTCTCAGGATGGGTATACCAGGCATTGCCGCCCCAACGCAGGAAGCCCTTCATGGTCAGGTCATAATTGACCTCGGCCTTGAACTCGTAGGGGTAGGAGATGTTGGACTTGTAGAGAGCAACCCGCACCGGCAGGCTGGAGTGAGGCGGCACCGTGGGGCGCGCTTCAACCGAGACGGTCTCGGTCGTCGAGCCCCCTTTCTGGGAGGCCCAGCTCTGGCTCGCTGCGATCTCGATGGCCAGTTCGGTTTCCCCCACCAACGGCCACTGAAACTTGTTCTTGGTTGTCACCTTCTCGCTCAGGCTGTAGGTATCGGTTTTCGACCAGTTGGTGGCCTTGTCGTACTTCAGGGTCACCACCACCTGCTGAGGCAGATCCGTGTAGTTGGTTGCATTGGCCGTGATGGTCTTCACCAGCTGCTTGCCGCTCTCGGTGACCTGACCATGGCTGAAGGAGTCGGGTTCCAGGGTATATGAGAAGTTGCTTACCTTGATGGAGCTCTTCTCCCCGCAACGATATCCGGAGCAGCCGCCGTCATTATTTCCCCTTATCAACCAGCCATCGCCAACCCGGGTAACATCCATATCTTCCCCGACATAGGGGCTATGATTCCCACCCACCCAGGCGTATCCCAAATAATGGGCGAGATAACTGACTGGCTTGATAAAATAATCATTATCATGGACAAGCCGCCATTGCACATCGACCTCATCACCCGCCGGAATATTCCAGTCAGAGAGTGTTGGTATTTCTCCGGAAACCGGTGAATTTGGATAGCACCAGGTTTCTCCGGCAGTGCCCTGTTTGATTTCGCCATTATATCCTGGCCCCATAATCACCCAGCGATCAGCCAGTCCGGTGATCTGCCACTGCCCCATGCGGCTGACCAGATTACCCTTGATACTCATGGCTTCATCACGGGTCAGAGGACGGTAACCACTGGCACAGACGCCCGTGCCAAGCCCCGCCCACTTGACCTGATCAGGGTAGACAGGTTCAGCCGCCTGCACCTGAGCGAGCATCAATGAAGACGCCAAAAACGCCAGATTGGCGGTAATTATTCTATTCATCATTTATCCCTCTTTCAGACATACGATAATTGTTATTGTGTAGAAATATCCTTTTTCATTTGACAGGTATTGACTCCGACAAAACCTGACACAAATAAAATAAACCACCAAAAAACATCCATGACAAACAAAATAATGGTGATACAGGAAAATAATTAGAGCGATGACTTTATTGAGGAATAAATCATAAATATTGTGGCAGCCATTATTTAATGGCTGCCACAATATGGTGAACCTATATTAAATAAGAAGATGCTGAATTACTCTTCCGGATTGATCACTTCAATTCCCTGCAATATTCCATCCGCCGAACGGATCAATACCAGCTCGCTCCCTGCATGCAGATCGGCGGCCGAACCGTTGACCCAGCGCACCTGCGGATTGAGTGGCACAGTGCCCAGGGTAGCCAGCGTGAGCTGCCGATCATCGAAGGATTGCAGGCGATCTTGCGCCCGCTGCCAGGGCTGATTGACCAGCGGGGTTCTGGCGGCCAGCAGCTCGATCCGGGTGGCAACGCCATCAGCCACCAGCAGAGCGAGCTGGTCGCCGGGTTTGAGTGGCTGCGGCCAAATCTCCCCCTGCCGCCAGACGGCGGCACTGCCCTGTTCCACCTCGGCCCCCTGAAATTGCAGGCGGATGCCGTCGCTGTGCTCCAGCTCCACCAGCCACAATTCGTCGGCTCCCGCCTGCGCCGCCCAGAGCGGCATTCCCAGCATCCATGCACACCACTTTCTCGATCGTTCCATCTTCGTTCTTCCCTGAACAAAAAGCCCATGCTGGACAAGCATGGGCTTCATTCGGGAGCATTTCTAATCGGAACGCAGAGATCGGATCAGTCATCCTCGCGGCAGCGGCTCAGACGCATGCCGTCAAACTTGCACTCCAGCTCAAGCCAGCGCCCTTCGAACGGCGCCAGACTGTTGTCCGAAGTGGTGTAGCCCCAGATCCGCCCCCCTTCGACCGGCCCCTCCAGATCCATCTCGTCCTTGTCATCTTCGTCGAGGGCCTCGACCTTGCGCACATAGCGCACGCCGTTCTCCACCACCCCTTTCATCTCGACCCAGGTACCTCCGAGGTCATCTTCGTTGAGCCAATCCTTGAAGCGGGTCTGGTCGTCGATCACGAACGGCATGCCGTTGACCATCAACTGGCCAAGTTGCCAGGTGGTGCGGCCGGTCAGTTTGAATTCGGTCGCCTGTGCGGTGCCAAGTGGCAACAAGATCAACAGCAGGAGGGCGCAGAGAGACTTCTTCATCAGGGATCCTCGGGGTTACACTGGCAAACAGGATGCCGAATCCGGTGTGAAAAGAGCGTGAAACGCTCGCCAACCAGGAGAGCAAAGCATGAAGATTTTGGTAGTGGAAGACAATCCTCAGGTGGCGGAAACCATCATGGATTATCTGGAGCTGGCCGGTCACCGCCTCGATTGTGCCTATCACGGTCAGGCGGCGCTGCAACTGCTGGAGGAGCAGCGTTTTGACGTCATCATCATGGATGTGATGATGCCGCGCCTCGATGGCCTCAGCACGGTAGCGCGCCTGCGCGAGCAGGGGATTGCCACTCCCGTGCTGTTTCTCACCGCCCGCGACAGCCTGGAAGACAAGCTGGCAGGCTTCAAGGCGGGAGGGGATGACTATCTGGTCAAGCCGTTCGCCATGGAGGAGCTGGAGGTGCGGCTGCAAGCCCTCAGCCTGCGTGGCCCGCGCGGCGATGTGGGGGCCATCAGCTTTGGCGATCTTACGGTCGATGTCGCCAGCGGCCGCGCCACCCGCGCCGGTGAGCCCCTCAAGCTCGGCAAGATCCCGTTCCAAATCCTCGCCCTGCTGGCCCGCCGCGCCCCCGCCATCGTCAGCCGTCAGGAGGTGCTCGACACAGTCTGGGGGGATGAGGAGCCCGACTCCGATGCCCTGCGCAGCCATATCTACGCCCTGCGCAACGCGCTGGACAAACCCTTCCCCACTCCCATGCTGGAGACCCTGCACGGCCAAGGCTACCGACTGGTGAGCGCATGAGCCTGCCGAGCCTGCGTCGCCGCCTGATCATGGCACTCGGCGGCGCCGGGGTGGTGCTGCTGATCCTGCTCTCCGGCCTGATGATGGTGGCCGAGGACAAGATGGAGGAGCTGAGCCTGCGCCACTGGCTGGAAGCCGAAGTGACCCGCTACAGCGATGACTGGCTGCGACTCGGCCCGGCCGCCGCAGCCCCGAGCCCCAGACAGTTCTCCAGCTACTGGACCGAAGCGGGCCGTCTGCCGAAATGGCTGAAGCCCTACCAGACTCCCGGCTTTTTCGAGCACCAACTGGGCAAGGAGGACAAACACTTTCTGGTGGCCCGTCACCCCTCCGGCGAGGGACTGCTCTATCTGGTCTTCAACGACGACGCCGATGATTACCTCGACCCCTACGAAGACAAGCTGCATCTGGCCACCCGACTGATTGGGGTGACCCTGCTGCTGGGCTGCCTCGGCTTCGGTATCTGGCTGGTACGCCATATCACAGGGCCGCTGCAACGGCTGCAACAGAGGGTCGCCCACCTCACTCCGGATCAGGCGGATTTCGAGCCCGACGCCCCCTGGCAGGAGCTGCGGGACATCGAGCTGGCGCTGCTAGCCGGCAAGCAGGAGGTGAGCGCTGTGTTCGCCCGCGAGCAGGAGTTCAGCCGTTTCGCCAGCCACGAGCTGCGCACCCCCAACATGGTGATCCAGGGCTCGGCGGCCCTGCTCGGCAAGGTAACGGATCTGCCCGCGCCAGCGGCCCGCGCCACCACCCGCATCCGCGCCGCCGCCGACGAGATGGCGCTGCTCACCGAGACCTTCCTGCTGCTGGGCCGCAAGGAGGCTGTGGAGCGACCGCTGCAGCAGGTGACCCCGCTGATCCGTCAGGAGCTGGCCCGCCTCGCCCCGCTGTTGCAACGGGAGGCACTCGATATCCGGCTTAATCTGGACGAGAGCAGCGAAGTAAATGCCCCCCTCTCCCTGCTCGCCATTGCCCTCGGCAACCTGCTGAAAAATGCCCTGAGCTATGCCGAGGGACATATCGACATCGAGCTGTGCGGCCCGATGCTCACCATCAGCAACCCGACGGCGGCGGCGCCGGCTCAGATCCTCGGCTACGGCTGTGGCCTCACCATCATCCAGCGCATCTGCGAGAAGCTGGGCTGGCAGATCGATACCCGGCTGGAGGATGGCGTATTCAGCGCCCGGCTGGCGATGATCACTGCCGAACAGTTCCCTCTCCCTTTGGGAGAGGATTAGGGTGAGGGCACAGTGGCACCGCCAACCCACCAGTCAGATAGCCACAAGGCGCCCGAGGGCGCCCTGTTTCTATCTGACGGATGCAAGCCCGAGGCTCACTCCGCCGGTTTGTTCTTGCGGCTCGCCTTGAGTTCGAGGAACTCGATGATCTTGCCGGCCACATCCTTGCCGGAGGCGGCTTCCACCCCTTGCAGGCCGGGGGAAGAGTTGACCTCCAGCACCAGCGGGCCACGGGCGCTGCGCAGGATATCCACCCCCGCCACATCCAGCCCCATGATCTTGGCGGCCTGAACGGCGGTTGCGCGCTCTTCGGGGGTGATCTTGATCGCCTCGGCGGTACCGCCACGGTGCAGGTTGGAGCGAAACTCCCCCGGCTGGGCCTGACGGCGCATGGCGGCAACCACCTTGCCGTTGACCACCAGACAGCGGATGTCGGCGCCATTGGCCTCGCGGATATACTCCTGCACCAGAATGTTGTTGTTGGTCTGGATAAAGGCCTCGATCACGCTCTCGGCGGCTTTTTGGGTCTCGCACAGCACCACGCCAATCCCCTGGGTTCCCTCCAGCAGCTTCACCACCAACGGCGCCCCGCCCACCATGGTGATGAGGTCGGGCACGTCGTGGGTGCTGTGGGCATAGCCGGTGATGGGCAGGCCGATGCCGTGGCGGGAGAGCAGTTGCATCGCCCGCAGCTTGTCGCGGGAACGGCTGATGGCCACCGAGCTGTTGAGGGCCATGGTGTTCATCATCTCGAACTGGCGCAGCACGGCGGTGCCGTAGGCGGTAATGCTGGCCCCGATCCGGGGGATCACGGCGTCATAACTTCCCAGCTCCCCACCCTCGTAGTGAATGGAGGGGTTGTGGGAAGCGATATTCATATAGCAGCGCAGGGTGTCGAGCACCTCGACCTGATGACCGCGCGCCTGTGCCACCTCGACCAGACGGCGGGTGGAGTAGTTTTTCGGCTCACGGGATAAAATGGCGATCTTCATGACAATTCCGCTAGAAGGCTGTGCCTGGGCAGGATGGGGCGGGAGAGTATAAGGTGCCACAGCGCCAAGACAACGCCAATTGTTTATCCTGACAACAAGACAAACCACACCAAACCGCACGCTACCACATCACTGTGACCAACAGGTTAAACGGCGGCTCTGCGCAGGTTGTTCAACCCGTGCAAGGATGCCGCCGTTTCTCGTTAAAGATCAACCGATGTCACGCGGGAGTCAGTTCAGGTTTGGTCCCAGCCAGCGCTCGGCCTCTGCCAGCGTCATCCCCTTGCGAACAGCGTAATCTTCCACCTGATCTTGCTGGATCTGCGCCACCGCGAAGTATTTGCTCTCGGGGTGGGAGAAGTACCAGCCCGACACCGCCGCACCCGGCCACATGGCGTAGGATTCGGTGAGCTGCATGCCGATGGCCTGCTCCACCTCCAGCAGCTCCCAGATGCTCCCCTTCTCGGTGTGCTCCGGGCAGGCCGGATAACCGGGGGCCGGGCGGATGCCCTGATAGTTTTCGCGGATCAGCTCCTCGTTGCTGAGCGCTTCATCGGGGGCATAGCCCCAGTGCCGCTTTCGCACCTGCTCGTGCAGATACTCGGCAAAGGCTTCGGCGAGACGGTCGCACACCGCCTGAATGAGGATGGCGTTGTAGTCATCATGCTGCGCCTTGTAGGCTTTGGCGATGGCCTCCTCACCGATGCCGCCGGTCACCGCGAAGGCGCCGATCCAGTCGGGCTTGCCGCTCTCTTTCGGCGCCACATAGTCCGCCAGACAGTAGTTGGGGAAGCCCTGCTTCTCGCTCTGCTGGCGCAGGTGGTGCAGCACCTTGATGACCTCGGTGCGCGACTCGTCGCTGTAGACCTCGATGCTGTCCCCTACCGCATTGGCCGGGAACAGGCCGACCACCCCGGCGCAGCGCACGCTCTGATCCTTTTCCAGCTGATCCAGCATGGCGTTGGCGTCGGCAAACAGCTTGGTCGCCTCCTCGCCGATGATCTCGTCCTCGAGGATGCGCGGATACTTGCCCGCCAGCTCCCAGCTGAGGAAGAACGGCGTCCAGTCGATGTAGGGGCGCAGCACCGAAATGGGCACATCTTCGAACTTCTGCACCCCGAGCTCGCGGGGCTTCGGCGGCTGATAGCCAACCCAGTCCAGCTGATGCCGGTTGGCGCGGGCATGAGCCAGACTGACCGGGCGGGAGCGCGGCTGCTTGCGGGCATGCTGATCCCGGGCGATCTCGTACTCCTTGTCGATGCGGGCGACAAACGCCTCCTTGAGATCCGGACTAAGCAGGCTCTGGGCCACCCCTACCGCGCGGGAGGCGTTGGAGACATAGACCACAGGCTCCGAGTAGTTCTGCTCTATCTTGACCGCAGTGTGCGCCTTGGAGGTGGTGGCACCGCCGATCAGCAGTGGCAGCTTGAAGCCCTGACGCTCCATCTCCTTGGCCACGTGCACCATCTCGTCCAGCGACGGGGTGATGAGACCCGACAGCCCGATGATATCGGCGCCGACCTCCCGCGCAGTCTTGAGAATGGTCTCGCAGGAGACCATGACCCCGAGGTCGACAATCTCGAAGTTGTTGCACTGCAGCACTACCCCGACGATGTTCTTGCCGATGTCGTGCACATCACCCTTGACGGTGGCCAGCACGATTTTGCCATTGCTGGAGCCGCCCGACTTTTCCGCCTCGATATAGGGCTGCAGATAGGCCACCGCCCGCTTCATCACCCGCGCCGATTTCACCACCTGCGGCAGGAACATCTTGCCCGCACCGAACAGGTCGCCGACCACGTTCATACCATCCATCAGCGGCCCTTCGATGACGTGCAGCGGCTTCTCGGCACCGGCGCGCGCCTCTTCGGTATCCTCTTCGATAAAGTCGGTGATCCCCTTGACCAGTGCGTGCTCCAGCCGCTTGCCCACCGGCCAGCTGCGCCACTCCTGATCCCGCGGATCCTCAGCCTGTGCACCGGCACCGCGATACTTCTCGGCGATGGCCAGCAGCTCCTCGGTGGCGTTGTCATTGAGGTTGAGCACCACCGCCTCGACCTTCTCTTTCAGCTCCGCCGGAATGTCTTCATAGATGGCGAGCTGACCGGCGTTGACGATCCCCATATCCATACCGTTCTTGATGGCGTGGTAGAGGAAGACGGCGTGAATGGCTTCCCGCACCGGCTCGTTGCCACGAAACGAAAACGAGACGTTGGAGACGCCGCCGGAGATCATGGCGTGGGGCAGGTGCGTTTTGATGTCCTTCACCGCCTCGATGAAGTCCACCGCGTAGTTGTTGTGCTCATCGATGCCGGTCGCCACCGCGAAGATGTTGGGGTCGAAGATGATGTCTTCCGGCGGGAAACCGACCTGATCCACCAGGATCCGGTAGGCACGCTGGCAGATCTCGAACTTGCGGGCGCGGGTATCGGCCTGACCCGCTTCATCGAACGCCATCACGATGACGGCTGCGCCGTAGCGGCGCAGCAGTTTAGCCTGCTGAATGAACTTCTCCTCCCCCTCTTTCATGGAGATGGAGTTGACCACCGGCTTGCCCTGCACGCACTTGAGGCCCGCTTCCAGCACCTCCCACTTGGAGGAGTCGATCATCACAGGCACCCGGGCGATATCCGGCTCACCGGCGATGAGGTTGAGGAAGCGCACCATGGCCGCTTCGGCGTCCAGCATCCCCTCGTCCATGTTGATGTCGATGATCTGGGCGCCGTTCTCTACCTGCTGCTTGGCAACATCGAGCGCCTCGTCGTAGAGCCCCTCCTTGATCAGCCGCTTGAACTTGGCCGAACCGGTGACGTTGGTGCGCTCCCCCACGTTCACGAACATGGACTCGGGGGTGATGATCAGGGGCTCGAGGCCCGACAGGCGGCAGACCACCGGCAGCTCGGGCAGCACACGCGGCTTGATGCCCGCCACAGCGTCCGCCATGGCGCGGATATGGGTCGGGGTGGTGCCGCAGCAACCGCCGACCATGTTGAGGAAGCCGCTTTGGGCCCACTCGCGGATATGCTCTGCCATCTCACCCGCATCGAGGTCGTACTCGCCGAACGCATTGGGCAAACCGGCGTTGGGGTGGGCGCTGACGCAGGATTCGCTGATGCGAGACAGCTCCTCCACATACTGGCGAAGCTCATCGGGCCCCAACGCACAGTTGAGGCCGAACGAGACCGGTTTGACGTGGCGCAGCGAGTGGTAGAAGGCTTCGGTGGTCTGGCCGGAGAGGGTACGGCCGGAGGCATCGGTAATGGTGCCGGAGATCATCACCGGCAGGCTGTAGCCCAGCGCCTCGAACACCCCTTCCACCGCGAAGGCGGCAGCCTTGGCGTTGAGGGTATCGAAGATGGTTTCGATCAGGATGATGTCAGCGCCGCCCTCGATCAGGGCATGGGTCGATTCGGTGTAGGCGGCCACCAGCTGGTCATAGGTGACGTTACGCTTGCCGGGATCGTTCACATCCGGCGAGATGGAGGCGGTACGGTTGGTGGGGCCCAACACCCCTGCCACGAAACGCGGCTTGGCGGGATCTTTTGCCGTCCACTCGTCTGCCACGGCGCGGGCCAGACGGGCGGCTTCACGGTTGATCTCGGCCGAGAACTCTTCCATCTCGTAATCGGCCATGGCGATGCGAGTGGCGTTGAAGGTGTTGGTCTCGAGAATGTCGGCCCCGGCAGCGCAATACTGCTCGTGGATCTCGCGGATCACCGCCGGACGGGTCAGCACCAGCAGATCGTTGTTGCCCTTGATGTCGGTATGCCAGTTGGCAAACCGCTCACCCCGATAATCCGCCTCACCGAGTTTGTAGCCCTGGATCATGGTGCCCATGGCCCCGTCGATGATCAGGATCCGCTCCCTGAGGCAGGCTTCCAGCTTCTTTGTTACGTCCGACTGCTTGCTCGGCTCTCTGCTCGACATTACGTTCGACACCGCGTGTTCCTCTTACATCCATGCAACTGCGTAAACAGCATCCTAACAGCAAACAAATAAAATGGAAATCTAGCCGTCTATCAGTCCAAATGCGCCACCATATACTCATTTATGGGTAATGAGTAACATAGGGCCCGAGAGTAACCTATGCCCGTCCTGCATAGGGATACGTGCTTGCTGTCTACCAACGAGAAAAAAATAACTATGAGCGTCTACTACACACTCTGTTTTCTGGCAGCGTTGGCGATTTTTATCGCCTTTGCCAACCAGTATGTTGTGAAGATCCAGACCACCATCGCCATTACTGCGGGCTCCATGCTGATCTCCGCACTGCTGGTGCTGTTTGGCAAACTGGGTTGGTTCAATCTGGAACCTCTTGCCGTCAAGACCATGGAGAGCATCGACTTCCAGAACTTCCTGCTGAAGGGGATTCTGGGCTTCCTGCTGTTCGCCGGTGGCCTTGGCATCAACCTCAAGGCGCTGCGTAGCCAGAAGTGGGAGATCACCATTCTGGCCATCATTGCCACCCTGCTCTCCACCTTCCTCATCGGCTACGGCTTCTGGTTTATCGCCAAGCTGCTGGGCTGGGAGTTGCCGCTGGTCTACTGCATGCTGTTCGGCGCGCTGATCTCCCCCACTGACCCGATTGCCGTACTGGCCATCGTCAAGAAGATGAAAGCGCCACCCCAGATCGCCATCCAGATCGAAGGGGAATCCCTGTTCAACGACGGCGTTGGCCTCGTCATCTTCGCTACCGTGTTTGCCGTCGCCTTTGGCGGTGTCGAGCCCACCTTTGGTAGCGTAGCCGGTCTGTTCCTGCACGAAGCCCTCGGCGGCATCCTGTTCGGTGCCGTGCTGGGCCTCATCGCCCACGTGATGATCAGCGCCACCGACGACGGTTCATTGGAGCTGCTGCTGACCCTCTGCATCCCGACCGCCGGTTTCGCCTTTGCCAACATGATCGGCGTCTCCGGCGCACTGGCCATGGTGGTCACCGGCATCATGATCGGCAACTGGACCCGTCACTCCGGCTTCTCAGAGCAGAGCAGCCATCACCTGGATCACTTCTGGGAGTTGATGGACCAGTTCCTCAACGCCCTGCTGTTCCTGCTGATCGGTCTGGCGCTGGTACTGCTGGATCTCGCCTGGCGTGACTGGATCCTGCTGGTCATTGCGGTGCCGCTCTGCCTGGGCGCCCGCTTTATCAGCGTGTCGCTGCCCTATGTGGCTTTCCGCCGATTCCGCAATTACAACACCTTCTCGGTGCGGATCCTCACCTGGGGTGGCCTGCGCGGTGGTCTGGCGATGGCAATGGCACTGGCACTCCCCTCCGGCGTCATGATGATCCCGGAACATGGCGTCGACCTGCGTCAGGTCATCCTGGTGATGACCTACTCGGTGGTGATGTTCTCCATCGTGGTGCAAGGCATGACCATCACCCCGATGATCACGGCTGCCAAGAAGGCCTGTGGCGACTACTGAGTCGGCCCACTGTGCTGATTGCAGAATGAGAGAGGGCTCCCGTCGGGAGCCCTCTTTTTATGACTGATAGCTGCGAATATTTACTGCTGATAGCACCTTGATTACACAGAGGAAAAGCGTACTGACTTCAACATCGACAAATTATTGTTTGCTTTTTATTCATTTCGAGGAGAGAATGCGCGTCGGCTAGTTAATCAGCCTGTTTATGTTTGCCCTGCAATGCTTCACCTCACGATGAATCCTGTCAGTACCCGCATAACCTTCTTCTGATTTACTCGCCTTGAGAACCGTCAGGCTGTCTGCCTGCGTTGCCCGGCTCTCACGGTGCAGACCCGATCTGCCCACCCAATTTGATTTATGCATCAGCATATTCCTTGAAAGTGCAGACGCCCTTTAACCGGGCTGGGTATTCCTGCGCGCTTGTCGTTCACCCAATCGACCGCGCCCATTGACCTGACATTTGCCAATACAAGGAGCAAACACCTAATTTATATAGAGAAATACCATGATGAAAGCAGTACAAACACACAAGCCCCTGCGTCGCAGCAAACCCATCAACCTGCCTGTGCAAGAGCACGACAATGATGCGTTTCTGATCCAGTTCAGCACCCGCTTCAGCGGCGGTTTCGCCATCTCCTGTGATGGTATCGCTGGCGAGTTCTCCATCGAAGACCTCAACTGATCCTGCCTGCCCTCCGGCAGCGCCCGATGCAGACAGGCCGCAACTCACGGCGGCCTCTTTGCTTCTCTCTCACGCCTTTAGCCAGACCCGGGCTCTTGCTTGTCACTCAGCCTGACAGCCACCTCGCCATTCGCTTTCCCGCTCTCTGACCTTGATCACTGCTCCAGCAGCAGGCACTCATCAGCATCTTCGCTCAACTTGACCAGTCGACTGCGCACCAGCCCCAGCTTGGCCAACAGGCCGATGGATCGCTCGTTGCCCGGAGTGACGATGGCAACTACCTGCCCGATCCCCAACCGGCTTTTGCCATCGGCAAGGGCAGCCTGCGCCGCTTCAATGGCGTAGCCCTGACCGCGATATTGCGGCAGGAAGGCGT
The DNA here is from genome assembly GCF_040908355.1 of Aeromonas sp. R2-2. Taxonomy (NCBI): domain Bacteria; kingdom Pseudomonadati; phylum Pseudomonadota; class Gammaproteobacteria; order Aeromonadales; family Aeromonadaceae; genus Aeromonas; species Aeromonas sp. R2-2. Next base: position 67,981 of record NZ_JBFODQ010000031.1, read on the forward strand.
AACCGATATCGACCTGCTCCAGGGTATCGCGCTTGATCAAACCGCAGATACCGAGGCTGGCACCGTCCTCCTTGCGCTCCACCAGATAGAGTCCGTGACCATAGCGGGCATAGCTGACCGCCGGTCCCTGCTGGATATACTCCTGCGCCTGTTCGAGGGTGCGAATGCCCCGATCACCGATGTAGCGATAAAAGTCGCCGTCATTGAGCAGCTCAAGGATGAAGGGGGCGTCGGTGACGATCATTTCGCGCAGGATCAGACGGGAGGAGGCAATCATGGCAAGGGCTCTCAAACAAAAAGTGAAGGGCAAAGAGTGCCCCGTCACTCCCGGGCTGGCAAGCCTGTGGCACCATCGGCCATGAAAAAGGGGCCGCGTTGGCCCCTGATGAGATGGGATAAACGGGCTCAGGCAGCCAGCAACCCAGCGTAGCCATTACCCTGCTCGCGCAGCGCAGTGAACTGGGCGGCGCAATCGGCCCAGCTCAACCCCAGCGCATCTGCCACCTTGTGGGGCCACTCGGGTGGCGCCTCTTCCCCCACATCGGATTGCGCAGCCAGCACGATCGCCAGATGGATCAACCCGGCCTCGGCGGAGAACTCCTTGGCCAGCATGGGGTTGTAGTGATACTCCACCGCATTGCTGATGGTCTCGGGGAACTTCCAGTAGCGTGCCATGGCCGCCCCGACCTGGGCATAGTTGAAGCCGACCACCAGCTCTTCCGCCTTGGCCCGTCCCTTGTGCAACTCCAGATCGTGGATGTGATGGACGGTGTTTTCCGGCAGCCCCACATGCATCACCAGTCGGCCAAGATCGTAGAGCAGGGCGCAGGTAAAGACCTCATCCCCCTTCATCCCCTTCTTCACCGCCAGACGACGCGCCAGCTCCGCCACATTGAAGACGCAGCCCCAGAAATGTTTGAGGTCAATGCCGGGCACCGCAGTGACCGATTCGGTCAGCCCGCAGGCCAGCACCATGTTGCGCACCATCGCCAATCCAAGCCGCACCGCGGCCTCATTGACGGTGCCGATCTGACGACTGCTGCCGAATTTGGCCGAGTTGGCCAGACGCAGCAGCTTGGCGGAGATGACAGGGTCCTTGTTGATCAACTTGCTGATCTTGAGCAGATCCGGATCCTTTTCATTGAAGGTCTGGATCAAATCGCGCATCACTTCCGGGATCTGGGGCAGTAGCTTGGGCTCGGCCAGCAGGGAATCTATCGTGGGCATAGGCGTGTCCATCCATGTTATCTGTGTTCCAACCTGTTTGCCTTGGCAAACTCCTCCTAATTATGGGTAACAAATGGCCTCCCCATCGGATTGTTTATTCGCTGGTCATTCAAGGTGTTAGTCACATTCAGGCTATACTGGCCGCCACATTCACTGTTGCGGATATCCCATGAACGACACTCAGGAATTTTTTGATGAAGACGCGCTGCTGGAGATGGTGGAGAACCAGCTCAACGACGGTCACCCGCCCCATGTGAAGGCGACCCTGATGCGGCTGGTAATGAAGGGCACCCCGCGGGAAGAGGCGCTGCAATATATCGCCTGCGCCCTCGGGGCCGAGCTGATGGCGATGGAGGCCGATCAGGGCCCCTTCAATCTGACCCGTTACGGCGAGTTCCTCGACAGCCTGCCCGAGATGCCGTGGGCAGACGACTGACCCGAGCTGGATGACGGATGCAAAAAGGGCGGGTGCCAATGGCCCCGCCCTTGTTGCATGGATCCGCTCCGGATCAGAACTGGGAGTTGATGATCACCTCTTCCCCCAGCGCCCCTGCCAACGGCAGTGGCCGATAGCTGGAGTTGGCGGCCCGCAGCAGACGAATGCCGCGAATGCCGACCTCCTGCGCCGCCTTGATATCCCCGTCGGCGTCGCCGTAGAAGAGCTTCATCTGCTTATCCTTGAGCCACTGCACCTTGGTGTTCTGGCCCGGCTGATCACCGGCGAAGATCACCGGATTGAGCTGGTCGGCCGGAATATTCATGGTCTGCTGCAAGGTCTGGCTCACTGTTTCGGTCTTGGTGGCCGAGCGGCCGGTGACGAAATAGATGTGGTCACCGCGCTTGAGATGCATGGCGATGAGCGCCTTGCCCACCTCTTTCGGCATGCTGAACGCATCCCAGCCGTTATTCATCTTCTCCCAGAAGGCGGGGTTCTTCAGATAGCTCTCGTCATTGGGCGAGAACTCCTGCTTGCCGCGATAAAAACCCGGGCTGGAGAAGAGCAGGGTATCGTCGATATCAAACCCGACCGCCATCGGTGGCAAGCCATCCAGACTCTTGGCAATCTGCTCCACTGATACCCAGTGGATTGGCGCCTGCTGGGCCAAGGTGACGGTGGTGACACCGGCAGGGATCGGCTGAACGGTAGCGGCTTGACCCGCGACTACAGGCAGAGAGAGGGCAGCAGCCAGCAAGGAGGCAAGCAGCGCCGGACGAGAGATGTGTTTCATAAGGCAGGTTGTCATCTTGAATCAAAAGAGGGGGCCAATAGTGCCCCCATCCCGCCCTTCAAATCTGTGAATGCTCCTGCAAAAGGGAGCATTTGACGCCCTATAATTAATCCTTGATTGGCAGCAGATCGGTAAAGACAAAGCCATCGCGCAGCACTGTCTCGCCGACCCGAATGCCGAGCGGACGGGAGAACATGGGGCCATCATAGGCCAGGGTGTGAAACTCGCCGTTCTCACCGCATGGGTCAACGCCCTCCGGCAGCGCCGCCAGCAGTGCCTCGTCAAACTCATGGCCCCCCAGCGCACCATCCAGCTTTTTCGGATCCAGGGTGCTGATCTTCGCCTTCAACCCCGCCGTCATCATCTGCTGCGCCAGTTCACGGGTATTATTGCCCCAGAGCGGGAAGAGTGGTTCGATGCCGGTGCCTGCCAGCTGCTTTTCACGGTAGGCGCGCACATCCTCGAGGAACAAGTCGCCAAAGGCCATATGGCGGATCCCCTGTGCCACCACATCGGCGATAAAGCCGGTCATGATGCGGGCGTAATCCTCGTTGCTGCAGGGCCAGGGCAGATCGATGGTGATGAGAGGCAGCCCGACGCAGGCGGCCTGCTCGGTCAACAGCTGCTTGCGCACCCCGTGCATCGCGACCCGCTCGAATGCCTGATTGAGGGTGGTAAACAGCCCCACCACCTCGATGGCGGGATCTTGCCGCAACTGATGCAGTGCCCATGCGCAATCCTTGCCGCTGCTCCAGGAGAGCAGTACCCGTTTCTTTTCCATCATTCCTCCGCCAGCGGGGCATTCGGATTGCCCCAAAAAGATGCAAGACAGTGTTGCGAATTGCGCGATTTACACACAAGAGGCAGGCAGCATACTCTCGATCACCTGTATATGCCCCTTGCACGGGGTGACAATAACTAAAAAAACCGATGGGAAACATACGGATATGACCACGACCACACAACAGCACGATCACGCCCGCCCCCTCAATCGACAGGATTACAAAACCCTGAGTCTGGCTGCCCTCGGCGGCGCGCTGGAGTTTTACGACTTCATCATCTTCGTCTTCTTCGCCGTGGTCATCGGCGAGCTGTTCTTCCCGGCCGACATTCCCGAGTGGCTGCGCCAGTTCCAGACCTTCGGCATCTTCGCCGCCGGTTATCTGGCCCGCCCGCTTGGCGGCATCATCATGGCCCACTTTGGCGATCTCATCGGTCGCAAGCGGATGTTCACCCTCAGCATCATCATGATGGCGCTGCCGACCCTGTTGATCGGTCTGTTGCCCACCTATGCGGTGCTCGGCATCGGCGCCCCCATCGCCCTGCTGGGACTGCGGATCCTGCAAGGCGCTGCCATCGGCGGTGAAGTGCCGGGCGCCTGGGTATTTGTCGCCGAGCACGTCCCTGCCCGTCGGGTCGGGGTCGCCTGCGGCACGCTCACGGCGGGATTGACGGCCGGCATCCTACTTGGCTCCCTCATCGCCACCGCGGTCAACAAGAGCCTGACACCAGCCGAAGTGAGCGACTGGGGCTGGCGAGTGCCCTTCCTGCTCGGTGGTATCTTCGGCATCGTCGCCATGTACCTGCGTCGCTGGTTGCACGAAACCCCGGTCTTCGCCGAGATGAAAGCCAACAAGACCCTGGCCGATGAGCTCCCCCTCAAGTCGGTGCTGCGCAACCACAAGAGCAGCGTGGTGGTCTCCATGCTGCTCACCTGGCTGCTCTCCGCCGGTATCGTGGTGGTGATCCTGATGACCCCCACCTATCTGCAGAAGGTTTATGGCATCAGCCCGGCCGACGCCCTGACCGCCAACTCGCTGGCGATCGTTGCCCTGACCCTCGGCTGCATCGTCTATGGTCGACTGATCGACCTGCTGGGCAGCGGTCTCACCTTCATGTTCGGCTCCCTGCTGCTGGCGGGCTCCAGCTACGCCTTCTATCACGGTCTGGCGGCCGGTACGAGCCAGCTGGTACCGCTCTACATGCTGGCAGGCTTTGCGGTCGGGATTGTCGGTGCCGTGCCTTACGTGATGGTCAACGCCTTCCCGCCGGTGGTGCGCTTCTCCGGTCTGTCGTTCTCCTACAACGTGGCCTACGCCATCTTCGGCGGCCTCACCCCGATGGCGGTGACCCTCTGGATGAAGAGCGACATGCTGGCCCCCTCCCACTATGTGGTGAGTCTGTCGGTGCTGGGTTTCGCCATCGGTCTCTGGCTCTGGTTCCAGCAACGGGCCATCCGGCAGCAGCAAGCGCCGCAAGCGGCCTGACCCGAACAACAAGCCCCGGCATCTGCCGGGGCTTTTTTGTACTGCTTATGTTCAGTTTCGCCAACATAAGATAGCCTCCCTCTGGGGCCTGCCACCCGCGTCGCCCCATGACTTCCAACTCTTTATCCGAGGCTCAAGATGTTCTTTCAGGTCGTATTACTCACCTTGCTGGCGCTGCTGCCCATGGTCAACCCGCCCACCACGGCCACCCTGCTGCTGGGGCTGAGCAAGGGGATGTCGCGCGAACACGTGCGCCGTCAGGTCAATCTGGCCGCCATCTATCTGTTCTGCACCCTCTGCATCACCTTCTTTATCGGATCCTCGATCCTGGATCTGTTCGGGATCTCCATTCCGGGCTTGCGCCTGGCCGGTGGCCTCATCATCGGCTTTATCGGCTTTCGCATGCTGTTCCCCGCCCCCAGCCAGCAGAGCGGGGTCGATATCAACCAGAGCATTGCCTTCGTACCGCTCACCATGCCAAGCATGTGCGGACCGGGCACCATGGCGCTGGTGATAAGCGGGGCCGCCCAGATCGCCGAGCTGCCTGACGAGTACAACCGCCTCACCATCTACGTCGGTGTGGTAACGGCGTTTGCCCTGATGAGCCTGATCAGCTGGGGAGTATTGAAGCTGGCGGATCCGGTCTGCAAGATCCTGGGCGCCACCGGCATCGATGCCATGACCCGCATCATGGGCTTCCTGCTGGTCTGCATGGGTATGCAGTTTTGCATCAACGGCATCAAGGAAGTGGCACAGGATCCGGTCTTCCACGGCGGCCAGACCGTGCAAACCGCACCGGCGCTACCAAAGGCTTCCGGCACGTTTGATCAGTTGCCGCAGAAGCCTACCGGCTCTGATTGAAAACGGTATCAAAAAGTCCCTGACGATCTGCATTGATCTTGTCCCTGATCATGTTATTGACACACAAATGAGTTAGTTTGTTTTTCATACAGACTTTATTCAGATGGACGCTGATAGGTTTGTTGATGAATACCCACTCAACTTCAGGAGAGTATGCAGATGGACAAGATGCTGACCGAAATAGGGAGCCATAGCCTGTTTCACGAGTACCTGAACGTGGTTGGGATTGCGAGCCCATCCCTCGCCAAGATCGAGCAACGCTGGGAATATAAAGATCAAGAGCAGCTGGTTGCCAAAATCCAGATCGACAAACAGGGTAACGCTCGCTATTTCATCGACGCCCGCGCCATATCCGTCAACTGATACCGAATAACCCGCCAGCCCCGGTCCACCGACCGGGGCTTTTTGTTGCCTGTGGTTCCATGAATAGCAAAACCCCGGCAAGAGCCGGGGTTTGAATGCATCGGGTTACGCCGCTGCGCGGCTAACCCAACCTACGACGTGCCACCCACGGTGAGCTGGTCCAGTTTGAGGGTGGGCTGGCCGACACCGACCGGCACGCTCTGCCCCTCCTTGCCGCAAATGCCAACACCGCGATCCAGCGCAAGATCGCAGCCCACCATGGAGACCTGGCTCATCGCTTCGGGGCCGTTGCCGATCAGGGTCGCGCCCTTGATGGGGACAGTGATCTTGCCATCCTCGATGAGGTAGGCCTCGGAGGCGGAGAAGACAAACTTGCCGGAGGTGATGTCCACCTGACCGCCACCGAAGTTGGGGGCATAAATGCCCTTCTTCACCGAGGCGATGATCTCGGCCGGATCGTACTGGCCCGCCAGCATGTAGGTGTTGGTCATGCGCGGCATCGGCATGGCGGCGTAGGATTCGCGGCGACCGTTGCCGGTGAGCTGCACCCCCATCAGACGGGCGTTCTGCTTGTCCTGCAGGTAACCCTTGAGGATGCCGTTCTCGATCAGCACGTTGTAGCCACCCGGTGTCCCCTCGTCGTCGATGGAGACGGAGCCGCGCCGACCCGGCAGGGTGCCATCATCGACGATGGTGCAGTGCTTGGAGGCCACCTGCTCGCCGATGCGGCCAGCAAATGCGGAAGATCCCTTGCGGTTGAAATCCCCCTCCAGACCATGACCTACCGCCTCGTGCAGCAGCACGCCGGGCCAGCCGGAGCCCAACACCACCGGCATGGTGCCGGCTGGCGCGTCGATGGCTTCCAGATTGACCAGCGCCTGACGCACCGCTTCACGCACATAGCCAAAGGCGCGGCTCTCCAGTCCGTCCAGTTCGAGGAACCAGTCGTAACCAAAGCGCCCGCCGCCACCAGCACTGCCACGTTCGCGGCGATCGCCCTTCTCGGCGATCACGGTCACCGACAGACGCACCAGCGGACGCACATCGGCAGCCAGGGTGCCGTCGGTGGCGGCCACCAGCACCTCTTCGTAGACGCCGCTGATGGAGGCCATCACCTGATTGATGGCGGGATCCAGACTTCTGGCGAACTTGTCCATCTGCTCCAGCAGGGCGATCTTCTGATGCTTGTCGAGGGTCTGCAGCGGATCCATGGCCGGATAGAGCAGGTTCGCTTCGGTGCGGGCCCACGCCTTCACCTTACCGTGAGCACCGGCAGCGGCAATGCCACGGGCGGCGGTCACCGACTGTTGCAGCGCCAGCAGGCTCAACTCGTCCGAGTAGGCGAAGCCGGTCTTCTCGCCGCTGACGGCACGCACCCCGACCCCCTGATCGATGTTGTAGCTGCCATCCTTGACGATGCCATCTTCCAGCATCCAGGACTCGTGCCAGCTGCGCTGGAAATAGAGATCGCCGAACTCCACCTGATGGCTCATCAGGCTGCCGAGCAGCTGCTGCAGGCGCCCTTCGTCGAGATCGTTCGGGGCCAACAGGGAGGCACTAACCTGGCTCAATAGACTCAATCTTCTTCTCCACTCTCGTAACGAGCTGTTTTAAATCGTCTTGCCGACGGGTTGGCGACAAGCCACACCATCACAACAAACGGGCATGCTCCAGCACGGGCAAACGGCTGCGTTTCAATTTTTCACCACACCATCAGAGCAAACGGGCGTGTTGCAGCACTGGCATGGTGCGTTTCAATTCGTCGATAAGCCCGGGCTCCATCTGCGCCAGCACAGTGCCGCGCCCGGACTCTTTGCTCGCCAGCACCCGACCCCAGGGGTCGATCACCATGCTGTGGCCCCTGGTCTGGCGCCCTGTCTCGTGAGTGCCGCCCTGATTGGCAGCGACTACGTAGCACTGGTTTTCGATGGCGCGAGCCCGCAGCAGCGGCTCCCAGTGCGCCTCGCCGGTCACGGCGGTAAAGGCGGCAGGCACCAGCAGCACGCGGGCACCGGCACGGGCCAACTGACGGTAGAGCTCGGGAAAGCGCAAATCATAACAGATCGAGAGGCCGAGGGGACCAAAGGGAGAGTCCACCAGCACAGGCTCCTCGCCGGGGCTGAAGGTCTCCGACTCCCGATAGCGGCCGTGATTATCCGCCACATCCACGTCGAACAGGTGGATCTTGTGGTAGTGGCCCCTGAGCTCACCGCTTGGGTCAAACACCAGCGAGCTGGTGTGGATATGGTCGGAACCTGAGATGGTGGTCGGCATAGCCCCGGCCACCAGCCAGATGCCATAATCGCGGGCCCATTCAGCCAGTTGCTGCTGGATCGGACCCTCACCTATGGCCTCGGCCCCATCCAGATAGCCCTGCCGTTCGCCAAACAGGGCGAAGTTTTCCGGCAGCAGCACCAGCAGCGGCCGCTCTTTGGGCAAGGCCGCCAGTTCAGTGGCGATCTGCTCCCGGTTATCCTGCCAGTGACGGCCAGATACCAGCTGTATTGCGGCTAACCACATGACGTTCTCCTTGTCCGCATTAATCGCGATCCACAATATTCGGGTCTTTATCCATCTCGCCCAGCAGCTTGCGAAGATGATGCCTGACCAATCCCCGCTGGCCACGCTCCGCCCATTTGAGGCAATCGAACAACTCCCAAACCAGGCCATCCCCTTCGGCCATATAGGCAGGAAAGCCCCAATGGCTTGGGGCAGGGCCAGATACCTCCAGCGCACCAAGGGAGGAAGTTTTATCGAACAGTGGCAAATAAGGTTTGGCAAGGGGGAACTCAGCCCCCCGATCAAGGATGTGGATCTCGATGCTGGACATGTCGAGGAATATGAAGCGCCAGTATGAACAGACCTCTTCATGTCTTCCTTGCCAGCAGTGAAAGATGGGCCGAGCCCCCACAATGGTGCGCACCAGTTCGTCTCCCTGCTTATGGAAGCCGGGCTCGGCCAGCAACAAGAGATCGACATCGGATACCCGGTCTGCCTTGCCCTTGGCGAGCGACCCAACCACTACCCCGGCATCAATCGCAGGATGGGCTGCGCCATGTTTCATAACCGATTCCAGCAGTGCGCGCTGCAGTGGCGGGATGGCAGACCAGCGCTCATCCTTCATCATGACGGAACCCCGACAGCAACCGCATCCCCGGGCTGCAGGGTGTAATCCAGCACTATGATGCGCTCCAGCACCGGGCGAAAGATGGCCTTGAGGGCATCGTGATCAGGATGGGGCAGATAGCGCTGGCGGGCCGCTTCGTCGGCGAAGGTCATCAGCACGCTGTGGGTAAACCCCTCGGCCCTCCCCTCCGGACTGTCATCCCGACCCCACTCCACAGCAGTCACGCCGCTGACCTGATGGGGAATGGCGAGAAAGGCGGTACGCACCGCATCTATCTGGGCAGGCTGGGTGTCCGGCTTGAAGGCGATCAGCAGGATATGTCGGATCATGGCTCACTCCTTGTGATGGTGCCGGGCCGCTCTTTCAGCGCTGAGCGGGCCCTGCGTGTTTGGGGCTCAGCAGGAAAGGGGTCACCTCTTGCGTCGACAGGCTGGGAGCAACGGCGTCAACCGCCTCTTTCTGCTGCTGGTTGAGCTTGATGCGTGCGCGATCTCGTCCCGCCTCAATCAGCTTGGGTGCGTCGAGCGGCCCCGAGATGCGAAAATCGATGCGGGTCACCACATCCACCACCGGCTCCAGCAGTTTGGAGAGGGCCAGCACATAGAGACCCGTGACCGGCGTGATGGAGAAGGCCGCCACCACTGGCAGGGTGCCCCCCAGATTGGGGGAGAAGCTCAGCTCGTAGTCGAGCCGCCAGCGCACCAGATCGGCGATCCCCTCGCCGCGCAGGTTGCCTGCCGCCCCCTTCATATAGAAATCATCGTTGCTGACCTGCCCCTGCTTGATGGTGGCAGAGGCGGACATGGATTCGAAGTAGAAGCCCTTGTCGAACACATCGCGAAAATCGAGCCGCAGTTTGCGCAGCAGGGAATCGAGGCTGAGCAGGGAGAGCAGTCGCGCCCCCTTGTCGTTGACCTCCCGCAGGGTGCCACCCTCCAGCTGATAGTTGGCACTTCCCCCCAAGGTCGGCAGGCTCGGGCGATAGGGCACATCCTGCCAGTTCAGATCAAAAGCGAGGGAGCCGGGGGCATCGCCGATGGGCGAGGTGTAGCCGAGCTGCTTGAGCAGTAGCTCGCTGTTGTTGCTGGTCAGCTTGCCACGGGTGCGGGTCTGCATCCGGTTGCCATCGGCCAGCCAGTCGACGCTGCCGGTGAGCTGACTCCCCGCCAGCCGCACATCCAGCCCCTTGAGTGTCACCTTGTTGGCGCCGGGCACCAGCTCCCCTTTCACTTCACCAAGAGGTAGCTCGCCAAAGCGGCAATCGACACAGCTCACCTTCAACCAGGGGATGGATGCCATGATGGCGTTGTCCTGTTTGGCATCGGGATCCGGGCTGAGATCCGAACTCTTGCCAGACCAGTAGATGCGGGCAAACTTGGCGTCGACCGGGCGATTGGCCACTGCGGGCAGGCGGATCACCCCCATCACATCGGGACTGTCGATCATCACCTCGGTCGCCTGATTGGTCGGCCCCACGGTGAAACGCGCCGCCTTGAGGGTGGCACTGCCGATATAGGCGCGAGCCAGCTGTCCATCCACCCACCACTCCTGCGGCAGGAAGGCGGGGCCAACCACCGCATTGCCAGTCTGGTTCTGCGCTGGCAGCCACTGCTTGAGTCGCGCCAGCCAGCCACCGACATCGGCCTCCTGCTGGTTGATGGCGAGCAGCATGGGGGCATCGCGCATTACCCGGGCGCCCGGCTGACCCACATCGACCCGCACCCGACTGAGATAAGGCACCCCTTCGCCGTAGACCAGTCGGGTCTGCATATCCACATCAGCCCCCAGCACGGCGCGAATGTCGGCGCTGCCATCCCGGCCACGGGCGATCACCTTGAGCGGCAGCCGGCTGGCGCTGCTCTTGGCCAGCGGCAGCGGCAGATCCAGCGCCATCCCCTGCAGGTTGGAGTCGAGCGCCAGCTGGAAGCTGAACGGCTTGCTGTCGGGCAGGGTCAACCCGAGCTTGCCGCCCCAGTTGCTGCGACCGTTGAGGATACCGTACGAGGAGATGGCTGCGGGCTGGCGGCGGCTATCCCACTGCCCCTTGAAATCGAGGTCGACCTGATAGTGATCCGGATGCTGGCGCCCCTGATAGTCGAGGGTCAGCGGCTGGTTCCACAGGCTCGCCTTGAGGTTGCTGAAGCGGGTCTGTTCGTTGTCATATTCGAGGCGCCCCTGCACCTTCTCCAGCGGCAGGTCCAGACTGGCGACCCGCACCTTGTTGTTGCTGAAGGTGGCATCACCGCTCGCCTTGACCTCGCTTTCGCCATCGAGAGGAATATCGAGCTTGACCGAACCAGCCATCGGGCCGCGGATCTCGATCTCCCGCAGCGCCTGACCTACCGAACTGCCCAGCGGGGAGTCCTGCAGGTAGTCGCTGATGGCCTTGCCCTCCCCCTGCACCTTGGCATCCACATAGAGATGAGCGCCGGGGGAGAGATCCGGGATCCAGGCATGCACCGAGTCAGAGCTCGCCTTGCCGAGTTTGGTGGATCGGCTGCGCATATCGAGACCGGCATTCTGGAACAAGAGATCGATCTGCAGGTCGGTGAGCGGTTGCCAACCGGGGAAGAACTCGTAGGTGGCCTGCTCCAGCGGCACCGCCACCTGGAAGATGCCCTTGCCGTTGTCGTAGGGAAAGTCCCTGAACTCGCCATACCAGAGCAGGTCGGCCCCCTTGGCCTTGCCCCCCTTGATGGCGCCGCTCAGGTAATCCACCAGCCCCTTGTCCATCGCCTGCAGCGGGAAGTAGCGATCCGCATGGCCCGCATTCTTCACATCGATGCGGCCGGTCAGGGCCAGGAAAGGGTGCTCGAACAGATCGAGGCGGAAACGGCTGGCCAGGGTCAGATCCGGGTTATCCAGCGCGATATCCTGACCGTAGAGCACCCAGCCCTGTTCCTCGCGCCACCAGTCGAGGCGGGCCGAGAAGTTGTCGACCGGGATCGGCATCTTGAAGTGACGGGCGGGATCCACCTTGTCGTTCGCCAGCGCCAGTCTGGCGCTACCACCGGTCGGGGTAAGCCAGAACTCGCCGTTGAGATCCTGCATCCCGGGTATATCCTGCCACGCCTTGAGGCGCACCTTGCTGAAGCGGCCACTGAGGGAGAGATCCTGCCAGTCGGCGTTGGCCAGCAGCGTCAGATCCTGCACCGAACCCTGCGGATTGGTCTGGCGCAGGGTCTCGCAGAGTGTGGGGTAGAGCGCCGAGACCAGCTGACTGATCTGGGTGATCTTGTCGAACTCTATGCTGGGCAGATAGCCCTGCACCCGATCCCCGATCCGCTCCAGCTGCAAGCGGCTCTGCAACCAGGGCTTGCCATCCAGCTTGAAGGTGACGTTATGGCTCGCCAGTTGCCAGTCGGTGCCCTCACGGCGCAGCTGGATCTTGCCTCCATCGAGGCCGAAACGGTGCATCTCCCCTTTCTTGGGATCCTTCCAGATCAGGTAATTGTTGCCAAACGCCAGCAGGGTATTGCCCAGTTTGCCGCTGTCAAACTCGCTCCAGAGCTGGAAGTCGAGCTGACCGGCAACCTTGGGTTCGCCCGCATGGATCTTGGCCAGGGTCGGGGTGATATCGAGCTGGCGGGCCCCCAGATAGAGCTGACCCTTGAGGCGATCGAGCCGGGCAGTCGGGGCGTCCACATCCAGAATCAGATCGAGGGTGCTCTCGCCCACCCCGTTGATGAGGTAAGCCTTGCCGACCCCCTGATGGCGCTTGCCACGGTTCTGCCAGCGTAGTTGGGCGATGTCGAGGGCACGCAGATCACCGAGGGAGGTGGTGATGCTGAGACGGGTATTGTGCACATCGAAGGTGGAGAGCTGGGTCAGCAGAAAACGCAGCAGGGCGCCCTGCTGGGGATCGCCGGAGGGGCTCTCGTCAGCCGGTTGGCGCAAGTCGATGGTGATATCGCCATCGCTCAGGATCAGCTCGCCAAACACCGGCTTGAGCTCGTTAATGGTGCGCCAGAAGTCGAGGTGTACCCAGGCTTTGCCGAGCTGTACGGTAAAACGCCCCGAATCCGGGGCGATGGCAAGTTGCTGTAGTTCGAGCGCGGGCCCGGACTGTGTCCAGTCCAGCCCCACTTGCTCCACGCTGACCTTGAGTTGTGAATCACCCAGCAGAGTGTGGATCAGACTCTCCCGGTATTGATTCAGCAAAGGGCCCCCGACCCGTACCAAGGTGACCAGCATGGCCATCAGTACGAACAGAACCCCCAGGGCCAACCAGCCCCGACTCAGCCAGCGATAGACCAATTACATCATCACCACGTCGAACTGCTCCTGACCGCAGAGGGGTTCGCTCACTACCCGCACCTGCTTGCCGATGAACACTTCCAGCTCCGCCAGACTGTGGGACTCCTCGCCATGGAGGTAGTCGGCCACAGCCGGGGCCGCGTAGACGGTGAACTGATCCGCATCGTAGGCACGATTGACCCGGATGATCTCCCGCAGGATCTCGAAGCAGACCGACTCCACAGTCTTGACCCGGCCGCGCCCCTTGCACTCGGGGCACTCGGAGCAGAGCACATGCTCCAGACTCTCGCGGGTGCGCTTGCGGGTCATCTCCACCAGACCCAGCTGGGAGAAGCCGTTGACGTTGGTCTTGGCGCGATCCTTTGAGAGCGCCTGCTCCAGACTGTGCAGCACCCGGCGGCGGTGATCCTCGGACTGCATGTCGATGAAGTCGATGATGATGATGCCGCCGAGATTGCGCAGGCGCAGATGACGGGCAATGGCCGCCGTCGCCTCGACGTTGGTGTTGAAGATGGTCTCTTCCAGATTGCGATGGCCGACAAAGGCGCCGGTGTTGATATCCACCGTGGTCATGGCTTCGGTCTGGTCGATGATGAGGTAGCCGCCGGATTTCAGCTCTACCTTGCGCTCCAGCGCCCGCTGGATCTCGTTCTCCACGTCGTAGAGATCGAAGATCGGCGACTCGCCGGGGTAGTACTCCAGCTTGCTGGCCAGCTCAGGCACGTACTCTTCGGTGAAGCGTTTGAGCTGATCGAAGCTCTGGCGCGAGTCAACGCGGATCTTGTCGAGCTCGGCGCCGACAAAGTCGCGCACCACCCGAAATGCCAGACTGGGATCCTCGTAGAGGATCTTGCAGGGTGGATACTTCTGCTTGCGCTCGAGGATCTTGCGCCACAACCGTTTCAGGAAGGCGGCATCCTGCTCCAGCTCCTGCTCCCCCACCCCTTCGGCAGCGGTGCGGATGATGTAGCCACCCAGCTCATCCACATAGCCGGCCACGGTACGCTTGAGACGCTCGCGCTCGGCTTCCGACTCGATGCGCTGGGAGACGCCGACGTGGGCACTGCCCGGCATAAAGACCAGATAGCGGGATGGCAAGGTGATATCGGTAGTGAGACGGGCACCCTTGGTACCCAGCGGATCTTTCACCACCTGCACCATGATGTCCTGCCCCTGACGCACCAGCTCGGCGATATTGCCGACCTGGAACTGCTCCTTCTCCTTCACCGCCACACATTCGGTGTGCGGCACGATGTCGGAGGCATGGAGAAACGCCGCCTTGTCCATGCCGATATCGACGAATGCCGCTTGCATGCCGGGCAGCACCCGACTGATCTTGCCTTTGTAGATATTGCCCACGATGCCGCGTTTGGCCTGACGCTCTACATGCACTTCCTGCAGCAGACCGTTTTCGACCAGAGCGACCCGGGTTTCGGAGGGGGTAACGTTAACCAGCAGTTCTACCGACATAAGTAACCTTGCCTGTTCCAGTTTTGAATTCTATAGAGCCAATCCGGTACAACGCGCGCAAGGGAGAAACGCAGCAGAGCACAGCTGACGGGAAATTATTTGAGCTGTTCCAGATGATGCTTGATCAGCAGGTCTGTCTCCAGCAGGGGCAGGCCGACCACGGCGCTATAGCTCCCTTCGATGCGGCTGACAAACTTGCCGGCAATACCCTGAATGCCATAAGCCCCGGCCTTGTCACAGGGCTCACCGGTCTGCCAGTAGGCCTCGATCTCGGCCTCGTCCAGCTTGCGAAACGCCACGTTGGTGGTGACCAGACGCACGTCACAACGATCCTTGCTGGCCAGCGCCACCGCCGTCATCACCTGATGCACCTTGCCGGAGAGGGACTCCAGCATATCTTTGGCATCCAGCAGATCGGATGGTTTCTCCAGCACCCGGTCGCCCAGCACCACTATGGTGTCGGCACCCAGCACCGGCAACGCCGTCGGCGCACACGCCACGCCCGCCATCGCCTTGTCACGGGCGAGGCGGCAGACGTAATCCTGCGCCTTTTCACCCTCTTCCCGCTGCTCGGGCACATCCAGTTTCAGCACCTCGAAGCGGTAACCAATCTGGGTCAGCAGTTCACGGCGACGGGGAGAAGCCGAGGCGAGATAGAGTTGTGGTTCGTTGTTTTTGTTCATATTTACCTGATATTGAAGCGGCGCCGCACCTTGCGCAGCACCAGAAACACCCAGGGCCATATTAGCATCGTCGTCAACGTCGACCAAAAGTAGGAGAAGTTGAGACTGGCCTGGCTGAACAGATGCTCGGCCCAGAATACCGTCATTTTACCCACCAGCGAGAGGCCACCGATGATCAGTGCCTGCTGCCAGAGGGAGAAGTTGCGGATCTTCTGGAACTGGAAGGCCGCCAGATAGGTGGTGATGGCCATCGCCATCGCCCGCACGCCGAGGGTGCTGCCAAGCAGCACATCCAGCAGCAGGCCCGCCACCCAGGCGGTGCCAACGTTGGTCCGGTGCGGCAAGGCTAGTGCCCAGTAGATGAGCACCATGACTAGCCAGTCCGGGCGGAAGGGGTCAAATTCGAAAGGAAGCGGCAGGATCGACAGGCTCAAGGCCAGCAGGATCGAGATCCAGATCCAGATCCTGCCGCTGGCGGGTTCTAGCATCAGCGGGTGGCTCCTGCGGCGGACGCAGCGGGAGCCGCCCGTTCGCCATCCTCATCATGTACTTCAGGCTTCTTGTCGGTCCACAGCAGCAGCAGATAGCGCAGTCTGTCCAGCTCCACCAGCGGCTTGGCCTCGACCTGGGCGAAGGGCTTGCCCTCCACATACTCGGAGCGGGTCACGGTCGCCACCGGATAACCTTCCGGGAAGCGGCCACCCAGACCCGAGGTGACCAGCAGGTCACCCACCTGAATATCGGTGTTGCGCGGCAGGTTGCGCAGCTCCAGCTTGTCGAGCTCGCCACTGCCGGAGGCAATGGCGCGCAAGTCGTTGCGCAGCACCCGCACCGGAATGCCATGGCTGGAGTCGGTGATCAGCAGCACGCGACTGGTGGTGGAGCCCACGTGGAGCACCTGACCAATCACACCCTGATCGTTGATCACCGCCTGACCGTTGTAGACGCCATCCAGCGCCCCCTTGTTGATCAGCACCTGATGGCTGAAGGGGTCAGAATCCACCGACAGCAGCTCAGCCACCATCTTGCGGGACTCCTTGTGCACCGGCGAACCGAGCAGCTCACGCAGCCGCTGGTTCTCGTGTTCCAGCTGATCCATTTTGAGCAGACGGGCCCGCAGAGTGAACAGTTGCTGCTCCTGCTGCTTGGTCTGCTCGATGAGATCGGCGCGGGTCTGCACCTGGGTCGACATGGTGTCGAGCAGGGTACCCGGCGCATTGGCCATGTATTGCAGGGGACTGACTAACGAACTGAGGTAGACGCGGACATGGGTAAACACACCGAAGCGGGAATCCGCGACGATGGCAGCAATGGAGATGATGACGGCGAGAAACAACCGTAACTGAAGCGAAGGGCCTCTACCAAAAATGGGTTTCATGGGTCGTCAAAAAAGAGCCGGCACGCTGGCCGGCTTTGGGTCTTATTCGTAGTGGAACAGATCGCCACCGTGCATATCGATCAGCTCCAGCGCCTTGCCGCCGCCACGGGCCACACAGGTGAGGGGATCTTCGGCCACGACGACAGGAATGCCGGTCTCTTCCATCAGCAGACGGTCGATATCTTTCAGCAGTGCGCCACCACCGGTCAGCACCATGCCGCGCTCGGAGATGTCGGAAGCCAGTTCCGGCGGAGACTGCTCCAGCGCCACCATGACGGCAGCCACGATACCGGACAGCGGCTCTTGCAGCGCTTCCAGGATTTCGTTGGAGTTGAGAGTGAAGCTGCGCGGTACACCTTCAGCCAGGTTGCGACCACAGACTTCAATCTCACGCACCTCTTCGCCCGGATAGGCGGAGCCGATCTCGTGCTTGATGCGCTCGGCAGTCGCTTCACCGATCAGGCTGCCGTAGTTGCGACGGACGTAGCTGATGATCGCCTCGTCAAACTTGTCGCCACCGATACGGACGGACTGGGAGTAGACCACACCGTTCAGAGAGATGATGGCCACTTCAGTGGTACCACCACCGATATCAACCACCATGGAACCGGTCGCTTCGGAGACCGGCAGGCCGGCACCGATGGCAGCAGCCATAGGCTCGTCGATCAGGTAGACCTCACGGGCACCGGCGCCCAGTGCGGACTCCTTGATGGCGCGACGCTCAACCTGGGTTGAACCGCACGGTACACACACCAGCACGCGCGGGCTGGGGCGGAAATAGTTGTTGTCGTGAACCTGTTTGATGAAGTGCTGCAGCATCTTCTCGGTCACGTAGAAATCGGCGATCACGCCATCTTTCATCGGGCGGATTGCGGAAATGTTGCCCGGGGTACGGCCCAGCATCTGCTTGGCGGCATGACCGACAGCAGCGACCGATTTGGCGTTCCCGCGCTCTTGGCGAATGGCGACAACTGAGGGTTCGTTAAGGACGATCCCTTGATCTTTTACATAGATCAGGGTGTTGGCAGTTCCCAAATCGATCGACAGATCGTTGGAAAAGACGCCTCTGAGCTTTTTGAACATGGCTACGGGAAATCCTAAGAATTTGGAGGTGCAGAAAACCGGCTAACTTTACCAATGCCCACCCCAATGGGCAAGCGCTCAAACTGTCGCCAATCAATCAGGCGCGACAAAAATGCGAGTCATCACTCACTCGCACACGCTTGCAAACACTAATAAACAAGGATTTAGGGGGATGCTGTTGAGCCAACCCCCCTTACACATCAATTACTGCAATACTTCGCGCCGATAAATAATTCTGTCATTACCCCGGCTGGAGCCGAAAATGGCCTCACCTTGCAGGTTGCCGTCATTGGCACTCGTTGGGTCAGACAACCAGAGGGGCTGCGACGGCTGTTTTGCCAAATCGACCTTGTAGGGAATGCGCACCGAGATGTCCGGCTTGGCAAAGTGGAACAGGCTCTCCCCGTCTTTCGCCAGTGCAGCATCCCCACCCGGTGCCGAACTGCCCAACCCCAGCTTGATCTTGCGACCCGCCCCCAGATTCAGCTCGCGAGTCGCCGCATCAAAGGTGTGACTCGGATTGAGGAAAATGAGCCCCTGATTGGCCAAAGAGAGCTGGGTACATTGATCTTCCTTGTTTTGCAGCCAGTTGCCCGCTTCGTAATATTGCATCTGCAGTGGAATGGCCAGCGGCGCCGAGGCAAGACCCGCCGCCGTGCCAGCCAGCAGGCGGCCATAATAAGCCGTCATGGTGTTATTCACCCGCGTAGGAATCGTCAACTGCTTGGCATTGCAGTTAACCCCTTTGGTACAACCATTCTTGATGCCAGGATTCAGGTCAGCGTCAGCCATGAAAGTGACTGAGGGTGACTCCTCATCAAGCACTTGCAGGCCAAAACGCATTAACTTAAAGGGCTCTTCGGGAGTAGTCAGGCCGGGATCGCGCTCAGAAAGCCGGGCAAAACGGCTCTGGCTGTCAATATTGGCTTCGCCTGATGCCCAGCTGGCCATCATGCTCCCCACTCGATCCGTGCGATCAATCCCATCATGATTATTGCCTGCCACCAGATAGAGCCGCCCCTTCGCGAACTCGCCACCATAGTTTTTGGTCACCCCGGCACTCTTGTTACGAGCCTGTACCGTCATCTTGACCCCGAATGGCTGACTCATATAGCTGAACTGCCCGCAAGCAGGAGTAAGCACCCCGCTCAGCAAATTGAAATCCCAAGGGACAAAACGTCCCACCGGCACGCTGCTGGCGGGAGGGATGGTATAGCCGAAATAGCCCGTAGATACAGTGCTTCCTTCTGGCTGCTTTGCCGCCGGTGGCGTCGCCGTCATTCGGAACACTCCCACCTCGCTCACAGTCTGGCTAACGTTATTGGCACTGTTGGCCGCAGCCACATGGCTATAGGTGGTAGTACCCAGCGTTGCATTGGTGCCCGGATTGGGTGCCACCAGCGTACTGCCCAGAGCAATATTGGGCAGGGCAAAGTTGGGCGTAGTCTGATTCCCTACGCAGATATCCCCATCATTGGCGGATTCCCAGGCCATCGCCTTGATATCTACCTGGAACGTTTCCCCCGCTTTTTTGAATACCGGACAGCTGCTGTCACCTGCCGCGCAGACCCCTTGCGGGGGCGTGATGCACAGACCGACCGGGCGAGCTACAAACTGATCCGCGCCTAGCATCACCAGACCGGCTTCACTGCCAGTACCATCATAGCGGGCATCCAGTTGCACCTTGCCCGCATCCGGGTACTTAACCGTTATGCTCGACTGCCCCTGCGCATCGAATACGAGGGAGAGCGGCGTTGCAGCCCCCTGACTGGCACCAATCGTACTGCTGTTGACGCTCATCTGGCTGTTATAGGGGTTACTGGTGGGGGTGATATAGCTGCTCCAGAACTTGACGCTCTTGGTCTGGCTGGCAAACCCCGGCACACACTGCTTGGTCACATCGCTCTTTTTGACCGCCTTGATGGTCACCGTCTGCGGCTGATTGGAGTAGGTATCAGGCACATCAAAGAAGAAGCCGCTATCGGCAAAATTCAGGGTACAGGCTGCGGCACTGGGAGTCCCCGCCCCGGCCTTGCACAAGGTGGTACTGAATGGCTTGGTCGTCGGAGTCGAGCCGGAAACGCCTATGGTCACCGCGGTCGGCGTATTGTTGCGCAACTGCACCGTGGTCGAACCGCCGCTAAAGGTCACCGTATTGCCACCAATCCAACCATTGCTGGCAGAAATGGGGGTTAAACTCAGGGTCGCGGTAACCGGGTCTGTGATAAGCGTGGAACATGCTGCATCGGCGCACGCCTTGACCGTCACCGTCTCGGGATTGCACGTCAGCGCCTGACCGGAGTGGTCGAGCTGGAAGTGGTCAATCTGCACTCCAACCGGGTTGGAGCGCAGGGCACAGATCTGCACATTGTCGAGTTCATGGACGTTGGTGGAGCCGCCCGTTGAGCCGGTCAGAGAGAGCAAAAAGTCGCTAGGTACCTGAGCCTGGCCGTTCTGACTTTGGGCATTGAACGAGTCGATCAGGGTGGCGTAGCCATTACCTGTATCCCGCTGAACTTTCACAATCGACTGCCCGCTAACGCGGGAGTCAATGGTGAGCTGGTATTTGTGGTTAGCACTGCCATTGCCATCAACTGACGGACTCAGGCAATTTGTATTCGTGTTGGTTGTGCCGTTGTTACAAGTACCACGTAAATACCTGTAGCCTGTTGTCCCTGACCCTGAGCCTCGAATCACTACAGACTGCCGACGCTGTCCTACGTTGGTTGTCCCACCTTCACCGGAGTAATTGCCAAATTCGTCAAAACCAACCCCCAACCATCCTCCGGCAAAGCCGGAAATTCCGGGCTTGAAGCCATAGCCAAGCGGACCACCGAATGCTCCGGGCTGCGGTGTTACTGTCGCATCGGATAGCACGACCGCCATACCATCAGCACCGCTTCCCCCATAGGCATAATGATTAAAGGTAATTGTCACTAGGTTATTAGCGGCAGGAAACAGACGTTGATAGGTAGTGGATGTAGACTGATTGCCAGCAGCTTGAGTCAAACGTAAACGACCGCTGACAATCGAGGGAGTAAACGAGCCGCTACTGGTTTTAACTACCCAGTCACTGCTCAGCGAACCTGATGAAAAATTGTCGCTGAAACAAGTCAGAGAGGGAGTGAAAGCTTGATCATTAATTGCAGAACTATCTGTCATATTAAGACTGCGGCTTGTCGTACGGCCACGAATAATGGCTGAATTGTTAAGCGTCAAATTTTGATCGGAGTACACGTAACCATTTATTTGACTCCCACCATTCAGAGTAATCCCACCATAACCAAATAACAGTAGAGAACCCTCACCAGAGGCGTTCAATATGGCATCATTCAGCTCAAGAGTATTTTTGACAAAAATACGAACTTCACCCTGGATCTGAATTTCTGTCCCCTGATTCATCGTTAATGATTCAATCCAGTAATCACCAGATGAAAAAATCACTTTGGCACTATTGTTCAATGCCAGCGACTTGATCCGATATTCTGTAGCTGCACTGGAGAAACTTAACGAACAGCTGGTATTCAATGCGATGGAATTAAATTGGTTTGAGGTTGCACTCCCGACATTCAACTGCTGCCCAGCTTGGCACTGTGTAAAATTCCCACTTGAACCACTACTTGAGAAAAAGATATTGCCGCCGGTAATAGATAATCCACGAATTGTATTGCGTGTAATAGTACACAAGCGGCGAGAGCCATCTGCGTTGTCACACGAGTCCAACGGCATCCCGGAGCCCTGGGTTGAGGCACAATAATTGAGTGCAGCCCCTGCAGTACCGTTCACCTTGGCGGAGCCATACATTGTCAACGCAGGATTACCAAGGGAATTGCAATTAACATTGGTGTCCCCACGATGACCCTGAGTTACCGCAGGGAAATAGGTTGCAGTATCAATCACCTGAAACGCCCCTGCTGTACCACTAAATAGCCACACGGCTACGACGATCCATAAATTGCGCATCAGGGAGTTCCTCCATCATAAGCTTCGACCATCAGGGTTCGGCTCACGGCAAAATCAGGGTTGCCACTGTTAAGGTCCGAGCTGCCACAGGTTCCGACACTCTCGAGCCGGTAGCCCGTGTTGCTCTGGTTGTTATAGGTCACCGGTACCTCCCGGCAGCTAACCACAACCTGACAACCAGCCAAACCGATGTTGTCATTAAACTGCTGTGTGGCAAGTACCAGACCACAACGATTAGGTGATGATATAGCCGGTCTGTTAGGGAATAGCTGATATAGAGCAATCTCCAGCCCGCTCTGGGCGGCCAGCAGGGCACGCACGCTGCGCACCTCCACCGTATTTTTCTCGCCGCTATCGACCAGAAAACGCCCCATGGCAGCCGCCAGCAGCGCCATCACCACAATCACAAACAGGGCGATCATCAAGGCACTGCCTCGCATCCGTCCGAAAGCCTGTGGATCAGGGCACATTGAACACCTCTATCTTGTGGTTAAAGGTGACCGACTCCCCCTTGCGCTCGAACACAAAACGCATACCAAACTCCCCTTCAGCGTTAAACGCCGAGGTTTCCCGATAGAAGGTGCCAATACGAAGGGAATCCGCCATCAACACGCCCTGTGCAGGTAAGGGGGCCCCAATGGGCGCGGTAGCACGGGTCAGCGTGTTTCCTTCCACACAGTAACGTACCTGCTGGTTGGCAAAGTAGACCCGGCTGCCGGGAGAGAGGCCAGTCAGACTCTCGGCACTGGTATAGCGGATAGTTTGCGCCCCGGATACGGGCGTCAGCACATCCGTAACCCTGGCTACGCAGCGGCCATAATCGCAGCCTGCAGTAAGCGAACCGACATTTTTGTCCGGCACGGGGAATACAATCAGCTGATCGTCTTTTTTAACGGCGGTGGCATCCACATCCAGCGGATTGGCAGCAGAAGCCGGGGTCGCCATCACCAGCTCAAGGGTGGCCGTGCTCCCCGACATGGCGCGGTTAAGCGCCAAATAGCGGCTGGAGGTGCTGATGGGCCAGAACCGCAGACAGGGGCCTTGGTCCAGCCAGTTACCATTCTGATCTTCAATGCGCTCCGATCCCGGCACCGCATCGCGCAGTTCGCGGTTAAGCCGCTCCATGGCGAAACGGGCATCACTCATCAACTGTTCACGGCTACTGGCATCGCCATAAATCTGGGTGCCGATTCCGATAAACTGGCTGGTAAAGGTCGCCATAATCCCGAGCAACAGGATGACCATCACCAGCTCGACCAGAGTAAAGCCACTGTTACCCCGAGGCTTGCGGTAGGTTCGATTAGCAGCCAGGCGTAATCGGACGTCGGAAGTAGCAGCAGGAGCAGACATTCGGACAGACAAGCAGGAGCGTTCCATCAGTAGTTCCCCCGATAGAAGGAGAAGTCGAGCACACTCCCATCCGGCAGCTTCACCTGCAACAGAACTCGCTTGCCGATAGACTCTGCCTTAAGACCCGGGCTGCCAAACAGGTCATCCGGCGTCACGGCGATCCTGACCTGGTAGTTGCGATACTCATCGCTTGCGACCTTGGAATCGGCTTGAGTAAAGAATGCCGTCTCAATCCAGTCACTGTTCAAGCAGTTAACCTCAGCCCATCCCTTGGCACAAATGACGCTGGTCTGATAATCATCCACATCATTAAAGGTATAGGGCTCCCGTTCACCACCATCCGGGCCATACTGGCTGGGCTGCCAACCCGCAATCGCCGGAGCAGGAGGATTCTGGGTACAGGTCACACCGACAGGGCAACTGCAATCCCCATAAAATTGGCCATTGAAGGTCTCGCCACAACGATAACGACCACCATTATGATCCGACTTTTCATCAAACGACTTTTGCAAGATCTCGCTGGCCAGCCGCTGGGCCAGCTGGGCGGCACGCACCTGCTGCACCGGATCCACCGCCTGAGGTGCCTGATTAATGAGCAACCCAAGAATGCCGGTCAAGGCCACCGCCAGCAGCACTATGCCAACGATCAGCTCAATCAGGGTAAAACCGAGCTTAAGGGATCTCATGAATAAACCCCTCGGATTCAATCTTGATACGGCTGATTTCGCGGCCATCACTCACCAGCAAGGTACAACCGGTGGCGCAGCTGCCCAGCGGTCTGCCCATCTGATCGAAGCGCAGCACGAAGTTGTTGCTGTTATTGAGGGAGATAGACATACCGGCAGAGGGGGTCACCAGCCGACCACGGGTGCGCAGATTGTCGGTCCAGCCACTGCTCAGATCATCGCTGGCAGGACACGCAGCATAAGTACGGTGGGCAAAACGGGGGGAGGCAACCACCAGCTGGGTGCAGCGGTTGGCGGGCTCATGCATATTGACGGTCTGCACCAGCCGCAAGCGGGTCAGCAACTCGTCACGTACGGTTTGAGTTTCAAAGCCGCCTTTGCCCAGCCATTTTGGCACGGCAAAGGCGGCCAGAATCCCGAGTAACAGGATCACCAGTACCAGTTCAATGAGGGTAAAACCCTTATGCCTTGACTCTAACATGTCAATAGAAAGGGTAGGAATTGACTCCTACCCTTTCCATCATCCAATTACTTACAGCCAACCAAACTGATGGTCGGTGTACCGCTAGAAACTGTCACTTGTTTATAAGTCACAGAACAGCTATCACCTTTACCATTCGGTACAAAAGTGATCGTGTTATTAGAAACAGCGCCGGACACTTGCCAGCCATCCAGGGACACCGCTTCACTGATTGTCGCAGCAGTCGGATACCCATATGCTACAGCAACTTTTTCGATTGGAGCTGCCATAGAGATCGGTCCAGCATTGGTCTCATATCCACTCAGTACCGCTTTGCTGTAAACCAAACCTGAAGCACTTTGCAATGCAGCTTGCACACCCTGTGCAGCAGACTTACGTGCATCATCCTGCAGATTCAGGAACTTGGGTGCAGCGGTGACCGCCAGAATACCCAGAATGATGATCACGATAACCAGTTCGATCAGGGTAAAACCCGCCTGTTTTTTCATTTCACTTTCCTCTGTTAATTAATATTTGTGGTCACCTGACCGGACGCCGGACGGTAACTGAAACTCATAAATGCATCAGTCTTGCCTTGCGGATCCTGATACTTGCCATCACTGCCCTTACTCAAACTATTGACCAAATAGTAACGGCAGACCGAATCCAGTCCATTACTGCTCACTGTGGCATAGTATTTCAGGTCATTGCCGCTACCGCGCACTTCATTGAAGCTGGCCGTAGCCTTGGGCGGGTTTTGCAGTAACCCCTCCCAAATATTGAGACAACGTTCGGCGGTCAGATTAGCGGGATCCACATCGGGATTACCGCTTGCAACGGTATCCATGGGATAGCCAGGCGACAGCTCGCCGTTGCTGATCTGGGTATCGGTCGGAGTGGTCAGATAGAAGCGGCTGCCGTCATAGAGCACGGTATTGAGGCTGTCCTGTTTGGCGCGACCTTCCGCCTCCCATTGCGCCCGCACCAGCGAAACGCCGGTAGCAAAACCGCCAGAGACCCCTTCCACGCTGGCCTTCTTCGCTTCGTCAGTCACATCGAGAAAGCGCGGCAGTGCGGTCACCGCCAGGATCCCCAGGATCACGATAACGATCACCAGCTCAATGAGGGAAAAGCCGGCAGACCGTCTTCTCATCCCGTTTTCCGGCATTGTTGGTGCCATTGGTTTCATTGTCATGCTCCCTCCGTAATGCCCCACATTATTTCATGCAGGCCCAAAAAAATCATGTAGTTGGGTCATATGATTAGTTTCATTCAAGGCTTTTTCATCACCCGCCCGTCAGAAAACTGATAAATAAGCCAATAACCATCCCACCCCATCTCGCAACCACTGCCATCGGGGCGGGCCAGAACCTGCAGGGGAGGCATGCCCCCCTTCGTCTCACCCATCAGTGCCAGCCACAACTGACGGCAATTTTCCGAAGGGGATTGCAGCGGCACCAGCCCCAGGGGCCACCCTCGGGCATCAAACTGCCACCCCTTGCCGGCGACATGCAGTGTCTGCGGGCGCCGCTCATCGAGCCAAATGCCGTGCAAACGCTGTGCCCGCTCGGCAAATTGTTCCCCCAGCAAGGTGAGAGTGAGCTGCTGCGCCTCTTCCCGGTGGCCCTGATAGCTACGCACCAGGGTCGCCACGATCACCATCAGCAGGATGATCACGGCGATCCGCCTATATCCGGTCAGCCAGCGATCATCCTGCTGCGTCTGTCTGCTCATCCAGCCCTCAACTCCACCGATTACTTGCCTCTTACGGCTCGCATCATGTCCCACCACTCAGGCGTGAAGATATCCAGTTCCAGCAAGATTACTTGCCGCGAACTGCGCGCATCATGTCCCACATCGGTGTGAAGATACCCAGCGCCAGGATCAACACCATTACCGCCACGATCCCGATCAGGATCGGCTCGATCCGAGCGGTGAGACTCTTGAGGTCATAATCCACCTCCCGCTCGTAATACTCGGCCGCTTCGTGCAGCAGGTCATCGACCTGACCGGTCTCCTCCCCCACGGCGATCATCTGCATCACCAGCGGGGTGAACAGGCCGCTGCTGCTGGCGGTGCGCAGCAGGCTCTCGCCCCGCTCGATACCGGCGCGCATATCCCGCACTCGCCCCGCCATATAGGCGTTATCCACCGCATCGGCCACCAGGGTCAGCGCGGTGTTCAGCGGCACCCCTGCCTTGAGCATCATGGAAAAACTGCGGGCAAAACGGGCCAGCAGGGAGCGCTCTATGATGGTGCCGACGATCGGCAACTTGAGCTGCCAGCGGTGCCAGGTCAGCTTGCCCTTGGTAGTGGCGACCCAGCGGCGCCAACCGAACACCATCCCAGCCAGAATGGCGAGCAGCAGCCACCAATAGTTGACAAAAAAGTGGGAAGTCGCGAGCAGAATGCGGGTCGCCAGCGGCAACTCCACCCCGAATTTGGCGAACATGCCGGCAAACACCGGGATCACCATGATATTGAGGATCACCATGGCGATACCGATGGCGATCATCACGAAGCTGGGGTAGCGCATCGCGGTCTTGATCCGCTTGCGAGTCTCCAGCTCCAGCTCGAAATAGTTGGCGAGCTGCAAGAAGGCCTCTTCCAGCTGACCTGTGTTCTCACCCACATGGATGATGGCGACAAACAGGCTGCTGAATACCTTGGGGTGCGCCTGCATCGAGCTGGAGAGCGGGCGGCCGTTGCCGAGATCCTCCCCCAGCGAGTGCAGCGCCCGCTTGAGCGGCTTGCTGTGGGAGCTCTCCTCCAGCCCGGCAATGGCACGCAGGATCGGGATCCCGGCCCGGGTCAGGGCATACATCTGGCGGCTGAAGATCACCAGCTCATCCAGCTTGACGCCCCCTTCCAGCAACAGTGACCAGTCGATGGCGGCGGACTTGGCCTTGCCCAGTTTGAGTTCGGTGGGCATCACCCCGCGGCGCATCAGCTGCTCGGCGGCCGCCATCTCGTTGGCCGCTTCGACCACGCCACTGGTCGCGTTGCCCTGACTGTCACGCCCCTTGTAGGCAAAGTTAGCCATCGCTTACCCCAGATCCTCGGCCAGTCGCAGCACCTCATCCACCGAGGTGATCCCCTGACGGGCATAATCGAGGGCAGTGAGGGCCAGCGGCCGGTAGTGTTCGTGTTGACGGGCCGCCTTGGCGAACCCTTCCGCATCGTTGCGGCGCAGGGCATCCATCATCGGCTGATCCAGCTCCAGCAGCTCGTAGACCCCGATCCGGCCGGAATAACCGGTAAAGTTGCAGCTCTGGCAACCCCGGCCCTTGTGATAGGTGTGTTGGCCAGGCGCCTCGCCGGAGAGCACAGTGAGCCAGGTGGCCTGCCCTTCGTCCGGCGCCTTCTCCTCAACGCAGTGCTCACATACCCGCCGCACCAGCCGCTGGGCGACCACCGCCCGCAGGGCGCTCGCCACCAGATAGCCGGGCGCCCCCATGTCGATAAGGCGCAAGGCACTGGTCACCGCATCGTTGGTGTGCAGGGTGGTCAGCACCAGGTGACCTGTGATGGCGCCACGCAGACCGATCTCCAC
The DNA here is from genome assembly GCF_040908355.1 of Aeromonas sp. R2-2. Lineage (NCBI taxonomy): Bacteria > Pseudomonadati > Pseudomonadota > Gammaproteobacteria > Aeromonadales > Aeromonadaceae > Aeromonas > Aeromonas sp. R2-2. The sequence continues at coordinate 95,938 of NZ_JBFODQ010000031.1, forward strand.
CGTTTCGTTGTCCCGCATCTCACCCACCAGCAGGATGTCCGGATCCTGACGCAGGGTGGAGCGCAGCACGTTGGAGAAGGTGAGGCCGATCTTGGGGTTGACCTGCACCTGATTGACGCGGGAGAGACGGTATTCCACCGGGTCTTCTACCGTGATGATCTTGTTGCTGGACTGGTTGAGCTCGGAGAGGGCGCCATAGAGGGTGGTTGTCTTGCCGCTACCGGTCGGGCCGGTCACCAGGATCATTCCGTGCGGCCGTTTGAGCTGGCGACGGAAACGGGTCAGGATCTCCGGCGGCATGCCGGTCTCGGTCAGCGACAGGATGCCGGAGGATTGATCCAGCAGACGCATCACCACAGACTCGCCATACTGCACCGGCATGGTGGACATCCGCACATCCACATCGCGACCGCGCACCTTCATGTTGAAACGGCCATCCTGCGGCAAGCGCTTCTCGGAGATATCGAGCCCCGCCACCAGCTTGAGGCGTAGCACCAGCGCCTGGGCGATGCGCACCTCGTTGAGGATGTTCTCGTGGAGGATACCGTCGATCCGCTGGCGAATGCGCAGCACCTTCTCGTCCGGCTCGATGTGGATATCCGACGCCCCCACCTGCACCGCATCCTCGAACAGGGAGCGCAGCAGCTTGGCCACCGTCGCCTCCCCCTCGTCGTTGGCCCCCAGATTGCTGGAGCCCAGCTCGAAGCCGGAGTCCTGATACTCCTCCTGCAGCTGTTCGGCGAAACTCTCAATCTCGCGGGTACGGCGATAGAGGCGGTCGAAATACTCCAGCAGCTGCCCTTCCCGCGCCACCGCCAGCACCATGATGCGCGGGCTGAGCAGGGCGGCGACGGCATCCAGTGCGCTCAGATCCGCAGGATCCGACATCGCTACCGTTACCTTGTCGTCGGTGAGGTTGACCGCCAGCGCCCGATAGCGACGCGCCTGCACTTCGGGCAGCAGTGGCACCGCAGCGGCGTCGATGGTCAGGTTGTTGAGATCGAAGAAGGGCACATCCAGCTGGCGGGCGAGGAACTGCAACAGCTGCACCTCGCTGATAAAGCCGAGGTCGATGAGGGTGGTGCCCAGCTTGCGGCCGGTCTGACGCTGCTGCTGCAGGGCAAGCTGCAGCTGATCATCAGAGATGATCTGCTCTTGTACCAGCAGGTCGCCGAGGCGCATTTTCAGTCTGGGTTGTGCCATGTTTGCTCCGATCTCTGTTACTTCACACCCGTTGCCGCATCCGATTAGGCTTAGCTAATCGAACCTGCTGTTTATCAAGGGGTTAGTTGACCAATTCGTTGTTCCAGCCAGTTGGTCGACGCCTCGCCGAGGTTGCCGTGCAGCAAGGCGTTGCGATAGGCATCGAGCGCCCGCTGGCTGTGGCCCTGACCATCCTCGGCCACACCGAGGCCAAGCCACCAACGGCCCTGATCCGGCTGCTGACGCAGCAGTTTCACATAGAGCGCCGCCGCATCGGCATTCTGGCCCAGCTCCTGAGTCAGCCCGGCCCAGGTCGCGTAGTAGTCCATGTTGCTGGCGAGATCCGGCTGATAACCGGACAACCAGCCAAGCGCCTGCTGCTGCTGCCCCTCGCTGATGGCAAGACGGGCCAGCAGCAGACGAAAATCAGCCTGCTGGGGATCGAGCCGGATCCCCTCCTCCAGCAGCTGGCGTGCCTCGGTCAGGCGGCCCTCGCCGTAGAGCAAACCCGCCAGTTGCTCGCGCGCCCCCTGGTTATAGGGGTCGTGGGCCAGCACCTGATAGTAGTTGTCCTGGGCATCCCGCAGGCTCCCCTTGGCCATGGCGGTGGTCGCCTTGCGCTCCGCCAGTGCCGCCAGCTCCTTGGCCGACAGCTCCACCGTCTCGATCTTCAATACGCTCGGTTTGCGAGGCGCGCTGGCGACGGCCTGCTGCTCTGCCGCCAGTTCGGCGTAGAGCTCGGGCTGCAGCTCTTCATCGCTAGGGGTCCGCTCATCGACCTCGCTGGAGGCATCAAAGGGCGCACCGTCGGCCATGCCATCCGAGTCACTCTCGCCTGCCTCATCATTCACCTCATCCTGGCTTGGCAACGGCAGCGCGGCCGCCACCTCGACCGGCTCGGGCTGGCTGACCGGCGCGGCGGCCCTTGTCACCACATCGGGAGTCACCGCATCAGGGGCGACCACTTCGCTGGACGCCGTGACGATATAGGTCTGCTGCCAGTAGATCCAGGTTCGCCAACCGAGGATCCCCAGTGCCAGCCCGCAGATCAGGGTCAGCAGCAACATCCACCATCCCTGCTGGCGCGCAGGGGCAATATAGACGGCAGCACCTTCGGATCCTTGCTGGCGCCGGTCCAGATCTTTCAGCATCTGGTTGATAACGCTCATGGCCAGACTCCATAAGCCAGGGCGCACCCCAGCAACAGTAACAGGGGCCACCAGCGCCGTGGCGCAAAGCGGCTCGCATCGTCGGTATCGCGAATGGCAAGCCGGACCAGACGACTGTCGATCTGACGCACACCCTGACCATAGGCCAGCATCAGACACTTCTGCGCCAGAATATTGATAAGTCTCGGGATCCCTCGCGATGCACGCCACAACAGGCGCATGGCGCGACCAGCAAACAGCGGTGCCCCACGGTAACCGGAGACCTGCAATCTGTGCTCCAGATAGGCGCGGGTCTCGTCAAAACGCAGCGGCCGCAGGCAGTAGGAGAAGCCAATCCGCTGGCGCAGTTGGCGCAGATACGGCTTGGCCAGTCTGGCATCCAGCTCCGGCTGGCCGAACAGCACGATCTGCAGCAGCTTGCTCGATTCGGTCTCAAGATTGCCGAACAGGCGGATCGCCTCCAGCGTCTCGTCCGGCAGCGCTTGCGCCTCGTCGATCAGCACCACCACCCGGCTGCCCTGCTGGTGCAGACTGATCAGGTGACGATGGATACGATCGGTCAGATCCAGCTCGCTCTGATCCCGTACCGCCAACCCCAGCTCCAGCGCCAGCGCGATGCGCAGTTCGGCCGGAGTGAGGTGGGGATTGGGCAACCAGGCAAGCCGCACCGGACGCGCTTCCGAGCCCAGCTCGCTGAGCAACTTGCGGCAGAGCAGGGTCTTGCCGGTACCCACCTCGCCGGTCACCTTGATAAAGCCCTCCCCCTGCGCCAGCGCCCAGTTCAGCACCTGCAGCGCCTCTTCGTGAGGCGGCAGGCCGTAGTAGAAGCCGGTATTGGGGGTGAGGCTGAACGGCGCCTCCTGCAGGCCGAAGTGGGTCAAGTACATGAGATCTCACCTGCCACGACAAGCAAGCAGCCTGTGCTGGCAAGGCAGCACAGGCCGTTCGGGATAAGGGTGACCGCATCTGGTGTCATGGGTCAGCCCTTGGCCGGATACCACTTGTCGAGCAGCTCGGAGGAGCGTTGCAGCTCGTTTTGCCAGGTATCTTTCTCCACCACGGTCGGTTTGAGCATGATCACCAGCTCCACCTTCTTGGTGCTCTCGCGGCGGTTGGTAAAGGCTTCACCCACCCAGGGAATATCCCCCAGCAGCGGCACCTTGCTGACGATCTCCTGCTTGTCGGTCTTCATCAGGCCGCCGATAACGATGATGTCACCGTTATTGGCCTGCACCACGGTATCGGATTCGCGGATCGAGCTCTTGGCGAGCGGCAGTTGCAACTTGCCACCCGAGGTACCCATGTCGATCACCTTGTTTTGCTCTTCGGTATCGATAACCGAGGGATGAATATGCAGCAGCACCTTCCCCTCTTCATCGATCTGCGGCGTTACGTCCAGCGCAATTCCGGAGAAGAAGGGGGTCAGCTCCACGTTAGGCGTCTTGTCTGTGCCCGTCGAGGTAGTGGTAATGGTGGTGGACGCATTGGTGACGTAATACTCATCCGTCCCCACCTTGATCACCGCCTTCTGGTTGTTGGTCGCGGTGACACGGGGACTGGAGAGGGTATTCACATCGCCCTGGGTCTTGAGCAGGTTGACCGCCACATTGAAGTTGCCATCAGAGATCTTGAAACCGGCGCCGCCGCCCAGCGCACTGAAGATCTGGTTGGGGGTGCTGGGCAGCTGAGTATTGGCAAGCGACTGGCCACCGGTAATCCCCTTGTTGCCATCCCAACTGGCGGAGAGACCGCTCCAGTCGACCCCCTGTTCATACCCTTCGTTGAGGGCAACTTCGATGATCCGCGCCTCCAGCACCACCTGCCGCTTGAGGTGACTCTCGGACTGGGTCAGGAATTCACGCACCGCCTTGAGCTCTTTCGGGTAGGCGCGAATGGTGACCAGACCCGCCTGCGGGCTGGTGATCACGGCGCGACCGTCACCCGTGCCAATCAGGGTCTGCAGGGAGTCGCGCAGATCAGTCCAGTAGTCGCTGTTGGTGTCGGTTTCGATACGGGTGCCGTTGTTGTTGTCACCGCTCGAGTTGTTGCTGGTTGAGCTGTTGCTGCCGCTGTTGTTGTTCGACGCACTGTCAAAACTGCTGTCGCTGCTGTTATTGCTGTCATTGGCCGTCACCCCGCCGGTGCTGACCGAGGTGCGGGAGAGGCCACGGCGGGACATCATCAGATAGTTGACCGGGATGGTTTCGGTGCGCAGGCCCGCCGGATAGATATGGAAGACATTACCCTTGCGCTGTACGTCGAAGCCGTACATGTCGCCCACCACCGCCAGCACTTCCGGCAGAGTCACATCCTTGAGCTCGACGGAAACCAGCCCGGCCACCCCGGGGTGAACCGCCACGCTGTAGCGGGAGCCCTTGAACAGGGAACCGAAAAACTCCACCGCCTCCACGTCGTGAGCCGCGATACGCAGCCGCTTTTCCGGCATGCCGACCGGCATCTGCGGCCGGTTCAGCTGCAGCAATTCACTTTGCACCGATTTGGGCAACGCGGTCAGAGGGGCAGCCTGTTTCTGCTGTTCGTTCATGGCCTGTTTGAGGGCATCCTTGGCCTGGGTCGGCTCGGGGTGCTGATACGTGGTACAGCCTGCAGCCATCATGGCCACGGTGATCAGACAGAGACGGTGTTTTTTCATGTAATTAGGGCACCCTGACTTGCAATTAAACTCGATAAAGCCGATTCACCTCTCGAGAGGCAAGCACGACTCAAACCCGGATCTTGCTGGCAAACAGTGTTACCGCATGGCGTTTTCCCGCCTTTTCCAGCACCACGGCATCGGCATTGATGGCCACCAGCGTATAGCCGTCCACCTGTTGTCCGACCCGATAACTCTTGCCATTGAGTACCGCCAGTGCCGGGCCATTGCCCAGCACCACACTCTGCAGCTTCGGCAAACCGGCGCTGCTCTCGTCGGTCGCACGGGCGCCGACCGCCACATCCGCCAGTGGCGCGGTGGGATCCTGCAATACCTCGACCTGCTCCGCCTGTACCAGCAAACTGAACAGGCAACAGCACAACGCAAATACTCTAGCCACGGATAAACTCCTTGCTGGTACTCAGGGTGTAGATCTCCATCTCCACCACCGCGCCGGGATAGGCTTTGACCTGATAGTCGAACTGCTTCCAGTAAAAGTGCCGCGGCAAGGCTTCCAGCGCTTTAAGATATTGATACACATCGAAATAGCCGCCTTCAAGCTGAAGCCGGATACCGTGCTTGTAGAGATTGACCTTCTGCTCTCCCGCCATCAGCGGGGTCGGCTCCAGCGAACTGAGGGCCAGCATGTGAAGGTTGGCGGAGCGGGAGAGCAGCGCCTCCAGCACCAGCGGCATCTCGTGCGCCGGGATCAGATCGACGGTCTGTGCCTTCAGCTCATCGTCGATCCGGACCAGATCCGCTTCGACCTGCGCCAGCTGCTCGCGAACTCCCTGATTGGGATCCCGCTTGAGCCGGGCCTGTTTGCCGAGGTTTTCCAGCGTCATGATTTCGAGGTCGCGCTCGGCGGCGCTCAGGGCCATGCGATCCTGCTGCAGGCGGGTATCAGCGCCATCGAGCCAGCCGTAGAGTCCGGCCGCGCCCAGCAGCACCAGACCGGTCAGCAGGATCAACACCCGCTCCCGCTGGCTCAACACGGCGATACGCTGGCCCCATGCCTGCCATTGTGCTTTCAGGTTCATCAGGGTTTCTCCCGCGCAATGCCGCTCAACTGGAAGGTCAAACGACCCTCCTTGTCACGGCCGAGGGTCAATTCACCAAACTCTTTGCCCACCAGACTCGGGGTCTGCTTGAAGCGGTTGACCCAAGCCGGCACATCCTGACTGCGTCCGGCAAAGCCGGAGAGGTTGATCCGCCCTTCGTTGATCTCGATGCGCTGCAACGAGAGGTTGCTGCTGCGAATGCGGGAGAGATCCGCCATCACGCTGGCATAGCCCTGGGATTTTTGCAGGGTCAGGCTGCCCAATTGGCGCATCAGCCCCTGCTTGGCCGTCAGCTCATCCTGCTTGTTGACCAGTTGCTGTTGCAGCCGGGGATCTGCCTGATGGCGCGCCAGCTCGGCATCGAGCCGCTGCGCCTCGCTGCGCTTGAGTTCCAGCTCGGCAGAGCGCTGCGCCAGCGCCCGGCTGACCTGCTGCTGCTGCCAGCTGTAACCGACACCCGTCAACAGGATCAGCAGCAGCGCAAAGCCCCATAACAGCGCCATCTGATTGAGGCTGGCCCACTGCCGCTTGGGGCGAAACTCGGCGCCATAGAGGTTTATCTGACGTTTCATCACGCATCCTCCCCGATGGCGGCGGCGTAGGCCGAGAGGTATTCGACGCCGGCCAGGACCGCCTTGTTGGCCATGGCGGAGACGGCAAAGCCGAAGGTCTGCTCCATGTGACGCACCAGGGTACCGATAAAGGGCGAGGCGACGGCAAACTGCATCTGCCCCAGCTCGGGCAATTTCAGCTGGCCCGCCAGATAGTCGAGGGAGCGCTGGATCTCCAGCGCCAGTGAATCGAGCAGCATGCTGTCCGGCTCATGTTCGCCAGTCAGGCTGGTAAAACCGCGCAGCTGGCGGGAGAAGCAGAGCCCGCCCTGATGGAAGACCAGCAGTTGCAGATCCTGCCCCTTGGGCTGCCACAGCAGCATGCGCACCGTCTCGTCAGCGTCATAGAGAGAGGTCAGCGCCAATTCGTCGCTGATGATGGATTGCAGGGTGGCTATGCCGTTGATGGCATCGGCCAGCTGTTGCACCCGGCTCTTGGGCAGGCAGATCACATTGATGCGAGGACGACCGGCCGGCGGGGTGGGCAAGTCCACATAATCCATCGCCAGTTGCAGCACGGGTTCGCTGACATAATCCTTGATGGCCCAAGGGAGCGCCCCCGCCATCTCGGCGTCAGGCACGGCAGGCTTGTCGATCTGGATCTGTTGATAAAGGCTGGCGGCGAGGGCCACCCGCACCGTAGACTTGGCCAGTCCATGACGGCTGAACAGCTCGTTCATGGCCACTGCCCACTCCTGTGGGCCGTTGATGGTGCGCGTCGCGAAGACGGGGGGATTGCCCACCGCAGCCAGCATGATCCTGTCATTGGCCAGCAAGAGCCCGACCTGGCGGCTTGGCGTCGACCGTCTGAACAGTTGTTTCATGTAAGCCCGCCCATCAATAGTGATTAAATGTATGAAATATTAACATAAACAGCAGATTAGCCTCCAGATTAAAAGACGGACTCACCATTGCAAGCCAACCTTTCCGCCGAATCAGAGGGTCAAGCCATCCTCCCTTCCCCCCTGCAACGCCTCCACCATCCGTTGCTGACCCGCTATGGCGTCGAGCTGTGGTGCAAGCGGGATGATCTGATCCATCCGGCCATCTCCGGCAACAAGTGGCGCAAGCTAAAGTACCACCTGCTGCATGCCAAAGAGCACGGCAAACGGCATCTGCTCTCGTTTGGCGGCGCCTACTCCAATCATATCCACGCGCTGGCGGCAGCGGGGTGCCAATCTGGTCTTCGTACTACCGGTATCATACGGGGCGAATATGACGCCGTCAGTAACTCTACCCTGCGGGATGCCCGGCGCTGGGGCATGGATCTCGTTTTCGTCGACCGCCAGAGTTACCGGCGACGGCAGGATCCCGACTGGCTGGCCCAATTCGATGCACCCGATACCCTGATCGTGCCGGAAGGGGGTAGCAGCCCACTGGCCATCCCCGGCGTGGCGGAACTGTTCGGCGAGGTGCCCTTCTCGCCGGATCTCTGGGTACTGCCCTGCGCCAGCGGCGGCACTCTGGCGGGCCTGATCGCTGGCAAACGGGATCGGGAGCAGATCCTCGCCATTGCGGTACTGAAAGATGGCGGCTTTATCGCTGACGAGGTGTGTCGCCTCCATCCCGCGGCTGCCAATATCCCCGGCTGGCGCATCGCGCTCGGTCACCACGATGGTGGCTACGCCAAATTCAGCCCGGCCCTCTGGCAGTGGGTGCAGGATTTCAGCGCCACAACCGATCTGCCCCTTGAGCCTATCTACAGCGGCAAGGCAATGTGGGGTCTGTTTCGCGAGCTGGCGGCGGGCCGCATCGCCCCCGGCAGCAAAATCGTCTTTATCCACACTGGCGGCATGCAAGGGCTCGCCGGTCTGCGGGAGCAGGGGCGACTGTGAGCCCCGCCTGACGGCAACCGCAAACAGCATCGCAAACAACAGAGGGTCGCCCCAAGGCGACCCTCTGTTGTTTATCTCAATCACCAGCCGGTTCCAGCACCAGCCGCTGGGGCTCGGCAAACCAGGGGCCCTGCCCGGCATGCACCCCGAGGTGGCGCAGCATCTTCCACTCGTCGCCACTCTCCACCCCCACTGCCAGCACCCGGGTGCGGGTATTGGCGCAGCCGCCTACCAGACTGCGTACCGCCATCTGGTTGACCTGACGGGCATGGATCTCCCGCACCAGACTGGGGTGCAGCTTGAGGAAGTTGATCTCGAACTCCTTGATGTACTGGGTGCTCACCACATCCTGACCGGCATGATCGATGGCCAGCTGGCAGCCCAGCATCCGCAGGGAGCGCAGCGGCCGCTTGAGCGCCTCGAAGTGGCGGGTCACCTGGGATTCCGAGAGTTGCAGGATCAACCGCTCGTTGGTGCTACGCGGCAGCTGGAACAGGGCGAAGAAGAGCCAGCGCTGGAACTCGCGGTTTAGCAGGCTCTGGGCACTGAGGGTCAGGCTGATGGGGCAGCTCTGCTCGGATCGTTGGCGCAGCAGGGCGAGAGTGCGCTCCGCCACCAGCCGATCCAGTTGCAGCAACAAGCCCACCTTCTCCGCCATCGGCATGAAGATCCCCGCCTGCAGGGCACGCCCCTGCTCATCGTGCAGATAGGTGAGCAGCTCCTGCTGCAACACCACCTGCCCCCGATCCTGCTGGATCGGCTGGGTATAAAATTCGATGCCGTGCTCTTCGAGACGGCGGCTGATCAGGGTGCGCCAGCGTACCGTGCCCTTGCTGCTTTGTTCCTCATCCAGCTGCTTCTCGTAGAGGAACCAGCCGTTGTGCCCCTGCAGACGAGCGCTCTTGAGGGCCAGCTCAGCCTCCTCCTGCACCTTGAGCAGGCTGTCTTCTGCCTGATAACAGACGGCGCCGAGATAAACCGCCGTCTCGGGGTTGACCTCCTGCGGCCAATGCAGCCGTTGCAGGCTCTTGAGCAGCTGGCTGGCGCTATCCACCATCTCGCTCTCGGACATATTGGGAAGCAACACCGCAAAGACCTGACCGGCGTAGCGGGCCTGCAGGGCACCGTTGTGTTTGCGCACGAAGGCACCTATGGTGGCGCTCGCCTCCATCATCAAATCGTGCCCCAGCAGCTCGAACTGATCGGCCTCCAGCTCCTCCAGACAGGCGAGATCGATCAGCAGCACGCCGCCGCTCATCACGCTCGCCTCCATGATGGCGCTCTCCAGCCGATTGTCGAAAAACAGCCGGTTGCCGATACCGGTCATCTTGTCGACGAAAGCGTTGCTGCGAATGAAGTTGTCGAAGCGGCTGCGCTCCTTGCGGGCATCCGCCAGCTCGGCGAGCAGATGATCGAGGGCCTGACTGGCGGCCACCGGCCACTCTTCGGCGGGGTCATGACTCAGTTTGGAGAGCTTGTCATCGAGGATCAGCTGGGCGCGAATGCCCAGCAGCTCGGCCCCGCGCAGCTGCTGGCGCAGCCAGCGGATGGAGTACCAGAGACCGAACACCACGATAAAAATGCCTAGCGAGATGCCGGACATCGCCTTGATGGAGTATTCCGCCTCCTTGAAGGGGCGCTCCAGTTTGAAGTTGGCCTGCATGCCGGCCTGATGGGGCAGCGGTTGGCTGTATGGCACCAGCAGCTGCTCGTCGACCGGATTGCGCACATCGCGGAACCAGTAGACCCGCTGGTTATTCTGGCGCACCTCCAGCTCGATCACATGGGCAGCCCGCAACAGAGTGGGCAGCCAGTGGCTCATATCCTCCATGTCGTGAGCAACATCAAGCTGCTTGTCGATCACTTCGACCAGCGCATCGACCTTCTTTTGCTGCAACTCCATGCCCAGCTCGCGAAAGCTGAACACCCCGCCAATCAGCACGGTCGCCATGGCTGCGATCACGCAAAGGGTGATAAATGAGACAAGCTGTGTAGTGAGTTTCATGCGCCTTTCCGTATGCCCAGCATCATCCATGTCGCCTCATGGTAGCAGCGGCGATCGGGCCACAGCTATGGATGAAGATCCCGCTTCTGCAATTTAAGCGGGCAAGCATAACCCAAAGCAGAGGGAGAATACCAAGGATGACGGGCTACAGATGCGGGAAAGGGCGGGATGACAGACAGAAAAATGGTCCCTCAAAGGGGACCAAAAGGAACACTCATATCAAAACTAACACTCTGTGCTACTGACAAAAAACAGATACAGGAGTATTGAACACACGGTGAGTCAAACCGCAGGGCTACTCTAATGCAGTTCGGATAAGCTGAGCAATTGTCATTTATGACAGGTCAGCGATTGAATCTAGCCAAAGTTAATAATAAACACATTTAAAATCATGCAGTTAAAAAATCAATCAACAAGTGTGACAACTCGGACTCAAATTGATTGCACTAATGCTCTATGATGGCTAAGTCCATTTGTGTCTCATGAAACTGGCAGGTACTTCCTTTGCGTAAATCACCCGTCTGGATCGCTCTGTTGCTGTTCATCCTGCCTGTCGTGGGCAGTCAGTTTCTCGGCCTGTGGTTTGCCAAGCCGATGGCCTTTCATCTGCTGGAAGAGAAGGTTGCCGAGCTCAAGGGAGCCATGGCCGTACGCCACCGGGAGCTGGATGCCGCCATCAACAAACAGCTGGCACAATTTGAGTTCAACTGCGGCGCCAAAGACATGGAGCTGCTGCGCGATCCGCGCTTCTACAGCGCTCATATCCGCCTGCAAGGGCTGGAGCTCGCCTCCGGCAACAGCTGTTCCAGCCTGGGGGTGGAGATCCCGCTGATCAAAGAGCTCCAGAACAGCGGGCAGAAGTTTGGCAAGCTGGGGATCACCGCCACCGTGGCCAAATACAATACCGAGCAGGAGCTGGTGGCCTTTTACCGATCCGGCGGCAACCTCGCCTACTGGGTGCTGGATAACAGCTGGAGCCACGACCTGCTGCAACACCCCTGCAGCCACTGCTTCTATCTGGAGTTCAGCCGACAGGATACCGATGCAAGCACAGTCCACTTTCCCCGTGGCGACAAGGAGATCAAACAGGAAGAGAGCAATATCAGCCTCAGTTTCTTCGATCCCAATGAACTCACCAAACAGACGGTCTGGGCGGGAAAAGCGCTGGAGCAATATGCCCATGACCAACTCAATCACTACGGTCTCTGGTTCGGTATCGCGCTCGGCGCCCTGTTAAGCGTCACATACTGGCTGCTGCGCAGCTATCGGCGCTCCCTCAAGGGACTGCTGCAAACAGGATTGATACGCAAGGAATTTATTCCCCTCTACCAACCGATAGTGGATGCCCGTACCCACCAAGTGGTGGGATTCGAGGCGCTGCTGCGCTGGCAGCGGGGAAGCGAGCTGATCCCCCCGGGCACCTTTATCGAATATGCAGAGGAGCAGGGACTGATCCTGCCGATGACCGAACAGTTGCTGGAGCAGGTGATCACCGACCTGCCGCAGCTGGCGCCAGAGCAGTGGGTCAGCGTCAATCTGGTGGCGGCCCATATCGAGCAGCCCCTGCTGCGCACCTTGCTCGCTCACAGCCAAAACCCCTCACCCACCCGGCTCACCTTCGAGCTGACGGAGCGCAAGCCGATCCTCGACATCAAGGCGGCCACCGAGGAGATCACCCTGCTGCAACAGATGGGGTATCACTTCAAGCTGGATGATTTCGGTACCGGCTACGGCGGCTTTGCCTACCTGCAGAGCCTGGGGATCCGCCAGATCAAGATCGACAAGATGTTCGTCGATACCATAGGCACCAACGACCTCAAGCGCAGCGTGCTGGATGCCATCATCGTCTTCGGTCGGGAATCGGGCATGGAGATGATCGCCGAAGGAGTCGAGAGCCAGTTGCAGGTCGACTATCTGAGCCAGCACGGCGTCTATCTGATCCAGGGCTACTTCTTCGGCAAACCCATGCCGCTGAAGATACTGACCCATTGGCAACGGGAGTGGCAGTCGCAACACCAGAAGGCCAGCTAACGCAGATATGGCAGGATCTGGCCGCGAAAAGGTTTGGCCAGCGGCTCGACATCATCAGGTTGATGCTGGCGGTAGCGCCGTAACCCAGCCCGGCCATCAGGCGGGTAAATCCCCCTGCAGGCCCGGGCCCGGCTCAGTGGTGAAGTCGAACCACCTCCTGCCACCCCTTATTTACATTCAGCAACAAAATGATCTGCCCTGACGGGGATAACAACCTTTATCATAAGGAGCCGGTTATTGCGCAACCGATAACCGTGCAGCCTGTTTACGTCATCCGGTCGTCAAGACCCCCAATAGAGAACCATTGCCTATGAAGACAGTTATCCGGCAAGAGATTGCCCTGCCCGTTGGCCTGCTGACCCTGCTCTTTTTCAAGACCCTGGGCAGTGACCTGCTGACAGAGACAACTCCGCTCGGGATCTATCTTCCGGTTTCGGCGGCACTACTGGCCATCGTCACCTGGGCCATCTTCTCGGTCGTGCGCCACTCCGATGCCCTCGCCATCAAGCTGGGCGAGCCCTTCGGCACTCTGATCCTCACCCTCTCGGTCATCTCGCTGGAGGTGGTGATGATTTCCTCGGTGATGCTGACCGGCGAGCCCAACCCCACCATGGCCCGCGATACCATGTTTGCGGTAGTGATGCTGGTGAGTACCGGTCTGGTGGGCTTCACCCTGCTGTTTGGCGGCTGGCGCTACCACACCCAGAGCTTCAATCTGGACGGAGTGAAATCCTATCTGGTGGCCATCATCCCGCTGGCCCTGCTCTGTCTGGTGCTGCCCAACTTCACCGAGGGCGGTGCAATCGGCAGTATGTCGCGCGCCATGTCATGGATGCTGATCATCATCTCGATCCTGCTCTATGGGGTTTTTCTGCTGATCCAGACCCGCAGCCACAGCCACTTCTTCGTCGACAGCGATCACGAGGATTATGAGGAGCACCACGGCCCGCTGCAGAGCAACGTCTATCACACCATCCTGCTGCTCGCCTACCTGCTGGTAGTGATCCTGCTGGCCAAGACCCTGGCCATCCCCATCAACTACGGGGTGCATGTGATGGAAGCACCCGCCGCACTGGGCGGCTTTATCGTGGCCTGCATCGTGCTGGCTCCCGAAGCAGTCGGCGCCATCAAGGCCGCCTTCAACAACCAGCTGCAGCGGGCAATGAACCTCTACTTCGGCTCGGTGCTGGCCACCATCGCCCTCACCGTGCCTGCCGTGCTCTTTATCGGCTCCATGCTGGGTCAGGAGGTGCGCCTCGGCCTCTCCCCCGCCGATATGGTGCTGCTGGTCACGACCTTGATGGTCTGTAAAGTGACCTTCAGCAGCGGCCGCACCAATGTGCTCCATGGAGCGACCCATCTGGTGTTGTTTGTGGTCTATCTGTTCCTGATGTTCGAACACGAATAACCGCGTTCAACCAACGTCAGAAACGCAAAGACCGCCCGATTGAGCGGTCTTTTGTTATCTGCTCCCGGCTGTCACCGGCGCCTGTGAAGCGGCTTCCCCCTCATCCCCCCCTGCTCCCGCCAGGAGAGAAGGGTGATCAAGGCTTACAGGCTGGGCAGCACCCCGGCCGGGATCAGGTCGTTGTAGCTGGCACGGCCCAGCAGGGCGGCGGCAGCTTCGATATCCGGCGCGAAGTACCTGTCTTTGTCGTAGAAGCTCACCTCTGCCCGCAGTCGCCCCTTGGCCAGCTCGATCAGCTCGGTACTGCGCAGCGGCGCGCGAAAATCGAGCCCTTGCGCCGCCGCCAGCAGTTCAACTGCCAGAATGCCGCGGGTGTTCTCGGCCATATCGGCCAGTCGGCGGCCGGCGAAGGTCGCCATGGAGACGTGATCCTCCTGATTGGCGGAAGTGGGCAGACTATCCACCGAGGCGGGATGGGCCAGGGTCTTGTTCTCGGAGGCCAGCGCCGCCGAGGTGACCTGAGCGATCATAAAGCCGGAGTTGACCCCGCCATTATTGACCAGAAACGCCGGCAGACCGGACATCCGAGAGTCGATCAGCAGCGCCATCCGCCGCTCTGACAGGGAACCGATCTCGGCGATGGCCAGCGCCAGATTGTCGGCAGCGAAGGCCACCGGCTCGGCGTGGAAGTTGCCGCCGGAGAGGATCTCCTCGTCATCGGCAAACACCAGCGGGTTGTCGGAGACCGCGTTGGCCTCACACACCAGCACCTCGGCAGCGTGGCGGATCTGGGTCAGGCAAGCCCCCATCACTTGCGGCTGGCAGCGCAATGAGTAGGGATCCTGTACCTTCTCGCAGTTGTGATGGGACATGCCGATCTCGCTGCCATCCACCAGCAGGTGGCGATAGCAGGCGGCCGCGTCGATCTGGCCACGCTGACCACGCACCACGTGGATGCGTGCATCGAACGGCCGGCGGCTGCCAAGCGCCGCCTCCACGCTCATGGCGCCGATGGTGATGGCACCGGCATAGAGATCCTCGGCATGGAACAGCCCTTCCAGCGCGAAGGCGGTGCTCGCCTGAGTGCCGTTGAGCAGCGCCAATCCTTCTTTGGGCGCCAGCGCGATAGGCTCGAGCCCGGCAATTTTCAGCGCAGTAGCGGCGTCGATCAGCTCGCCCTTGTGGCGGGCCTTGCCTTCACCGATCAGCAGGCAGCTCATATGAGCCAGCGGCGCCAGATCGCCGGAGGCACCGACGGATCCCTTCTTCGGGACTACCGGATAGACTTCGGCGTTGATAAGGGTCATCAAGGCCTCAAGCACCGTCAGCCGGATGCCGGAGAAGCCGCGCGCCAGCGAGTTGAGCTTGAGCACCATCATCAGCCGCACGGTAGCGTCATCCATGTACTCGCCAATCCCTGCCGCATGGGAAAGCACGATGGAGCGCTGCAGCTCGTCCAGCTGCTCCACCGGAATGCGGGTGTTGGCCAGCAGGCCAAAACCGGTGTTGATGCCATACACCACCCGGTTCTGTTCGATCACCTTGGTAACCACGGCGGCGGAGGCGTGGATCCCCGGCAGCGCGGCCGGATCCAGTGAAATATGTACCGGCTCGCGGCTGACGCGGCGCAGGGTGGCAAGATCCAGCTCGCCCGGAGTAATAGTCAATTCAAACATGGTGTTACACCTTTCCTTTGACACCGTTGGCGCCGTCAATCATCGGCAGATCCAGTTTCGCCTCATGGGCACAGTTGATGGCAATCTCGTAGCCGGCATCCGCGTGGCGCATCACCCCGGTGGCCGGATCGTTGCGCAGCACCCGACCGACGCGGCGGGCAGCGTCATCGGAGCCGTCACAGACGATCACCACGCCGGAGTGCTGGGAGAAGCCCATGCCGACCCCGCCGCCGTGATGCAGCGAAACCCAGGTCGCGCCACCGGCGGTGTTGAGCAGGGCGTTGAGCAGCGGCCAGTCGGAGACGGCATCGGAGCCATCCATCATCGACTCGGTCTCGCGGTTCGGGCTCGCCACCGAGCCGGAATCCAGATGGTCGCGACCGATGACGATGGGGGCTTTCAGCTCGCCGTTTTTCACCATCTCGTTGAAGGCCAGACCGAGCCGTACCCGATCCTTGACCCCGACCCAGCAGATCCGCGCCGGCAGTCCCTGAAACGCGATGCGCTCGCGGGCCATGTCGAGCCAGTTGTGCAGGTGAGGATCATCGGGGATCAGCTCTTTCACCTTCTGATCTGTCTTGTAGATATCTTCCGGATCGCCGGAGAGGGCCACCCAGCGGAACGGGCCTATCCCCTCGCAAAACAGCGGGCGAATGTAGGCGGGGACGAAGCCGGGGAAGTCGAAGGCGTTCGCCACCCCCTCCTCCAGCGCCATCTGGCGAATGTTGTTGCCGTAATCCAGAGTCGCCGCGCCGCGCTCTTGCAGGGTCAGCATCGCCTCCACCTGACGGGCCATGGAGCGACGAGCGGCCAGATTCACCTCCTGCGGGGCACTCTGCTGCAGCTCGCGCCACTTGGCCACGCTCCAACCCTGCGGCAGGTAGCCGTGGATCGGGTCGTGGGCAGAGGTCTGGTCGGTCACCACATCCGGGGTGATACCACGGGCCACCAGCTCGGCGAAGACGTCGGCGGCGTTGCCGAGCAGGCCGACGGAGACGGCGGTGCCGCTCTGTTTGGCCCCTTCGATCATGGCCAGCGCCTCATCCAGACTGTGAACCTTCTTGTCCACATAGCGGGTGCGCAGACGAAAATCGATGCGGGTCTCGTCGCACTCCACCGCGATCATCGAGAAACCGGCCATGGTGGCGGCCAGCGGCTGGGCACCACCCATACCACCGAGCCCACCAGTGAGGATCCAGCGCCCTTTGGGTTCACCGTTGAAGTGCTGGTTGGCCACCGCGAAGAAGGTTTCGTAGGTGCCCTGCACTATCCCCTGGGTGCCGATGTAGATCCAGGAGCCCGCAGTCATCTGGCCGTACATCATCAGGCCCTTCTTATCGAGCTCGTTGAAGTGCTCCCAGTTGGCCCAGTGGGGCACCAGATTGGAGTTGGCGATCAGCACCCGCGGCGCATCCTTGTGGGTCTGGAACACCCCGACCGGCTTGCCGGATTGCACCAGCAGGGTCTGATCCTCCTCGAGCCGGGTCAGCACCTCGACGATCTTGTCAAAGCAGGCCCAGTTGCGGGCAGCGCGACCGATGCCGCCATAGACCACCAGCGACTGGGGATGCTCGGCCACCTCGGGGTCCAGGTTGTTCATCAGCATCCGCAGCGGCGCCTCGGTGAGCCAGCTCTTGGCGGTCAGCTCGGTACCGCGCGGGGCACGGATCACGCGGTTAGGATCATGACGGGGATCCTGCTGTTGCACAGACATACACACTCCTTGTTGTATCAATAGGGTGCCTTCGGCGATGGGTGGCCAAAGGGTTAACGGGTCAACAGATGAACCAGCCGCGCGGCCACGCGGGCACTGCGGTTGTCCTGATCCAGCGTCGGGTTATACTCGGCCAGATCGGCGAGCCACAGCTTGCCGCTGGCCCGGATATGGGCGATCAGCGGTTCGATCACCGCCAGCTCCACGCCGCGGGCGGCGGGGGCGCTCACTCCCGGCATCACGGCCGCCGGCAGCACGTCGAGATCGATGGTCAGATAGAGGTGATCACAATCGGCGATAAAGGCGTCCAGCCCGCTTAGCAAGGCTGGCAGTTCGGTCTGGGTCATCGCCTCGTCCAGCACATGCCACACACCCAGCGCCTTGGCACGGGCAAACAGGGCTTGGGTATTGGCGGTCTCGGCCACCCCAAGGCAGGCGTAGTGAAACGGCGTGCCCTGAGCGGCGCACTGCTCGGCGATCTGGAAAAAGGGGGTGCCGGAGCTGGCCTGCTCCTGCTTCATGCGCAGGTCGAAGTGGGCGTCAAAATTGATAATGCCGACTCGCCCCTGACCCGCCAGATGCAGGTTGAGGCCGCTCCAGCTGCCGAAAGCCACCTCGTGACCGCCCCCCAGCACCAGCGGGAAGTGGCCTAGATCGAGCGCAGCGGCGACCTGCTCGGCCAGACGGCCGTGGGCAGCGTCGAGATCATCATCGGGGCAACTCACATCCCCGCCATCGTAGACGGGGCGATTCAGGTGCCAGGCAGTGTTGGCCAGCAGCTTGCGCACCGCTTGCGGCGCACCGGCGGCGCCGACACGCCCCTTGTTGCGGCGCACCCCTTCATCGCAGGCAAAACCGAGCAGCACTACACCTGCTGCCTCTTGTGCCCCGGCGGCCCAGGGCTGCACCTTGTCATGCCAGCGCAGGGCCAGTTCGCCATCTTCCGGATCCTGTCGTCCCTGCCAGAGCGACATGTCGATCGGGTTGAACTTATCCATGGAGAGTCTCCTCGCCTTTGAAGATGCGGCCTGCCAGCTGATCGACGCCGACCATGTAGCTCAGCTCGGCCGGATGGGCGCAGTGCCAGATCAGGAAATCGGCCGCCATCCCCACCCTGAGCTGGCCAAGGCGATCCTGCTCACCGAGCGCTTTGGCGGCGTGACGGGTCACCCCGACCATGGCCTCCAATGGGGTCAGTCCAAACAGGGTGCAGACCATGTTCATGGCCATCCGCAGCGAGACAATGGGGGCGGTACCTGGGTTGATATCGGAGGAGACCGCCATCGCCACCCCCGCCTTGCGCAGGGCGGCAACCGGCGGCAGCTTGGTCTCTTTGAGGAAGTAGAAGGCGGTGGGCAGCAGGGTGGCGACCACGCCACGGTGGGCCAGCGCCAGGATCCCTTCCGGATCCAGATACTCCAGATGATCCACCGAGAGGGCGCCAAAGTTGGCAGCGAGGGTGCTGCCACCGAGATTGGAGAGCTGATCCATATGCCCCTTCACCGGCAGGCCGTACTGATCCGCCGCCAGATAGACCTGTTCGGTCTGGGCCAGCGAAAAGCCGATGTGCTCGCAGAAGACATCTACCGCATCGGCCAGACCCGCCTCGGCGGCGGCCGGGATAATCTCCTGACAGATGGTCTCGACCCAGCTGTCGGGATCGTCGCGATACTCCGGCGGCACCGCATGGGCCGCCAGCAGAGTGGTTTTGACCCGGATCGGCAACGCCTCTCCCAGTCGGCGGGCCACCCGCAGCATCTTGAGTTCGTCATCCAGCGTCAGGCCATAGCCGGACTTGATCTCCACCGTGGTGACCCCTTCGCGGATCAGGGATGTCACCCTCGGCAGCGCCAGCTCGAACAATTGCTCTTCGCTGGCGGCACGGGTCGCACGCACCGTGCTGATGATGCCGCCACCCCGACGGGCGATCTCCGCATAGGGCACCCCTTTCTGGCGCAGCTCGAACTCTTCGGCACGGCTGCCGGCGAAGACCAGATGGGTGTGACAATCGATAAGGCCGGGGGTGACCAGCTTGCCCTGCATATCCTGCCAGTGAGCAGGATGGGGCCCCTTAAGCTCGGCCATCGGCACCAGCGAGTGGATCTTGCCATCCTTCACGCCGATGGCGTGGAGCGGCAGCAGACCGTAGTCGGCCAGCTCATCATTCAGGGTAGCGGGCGTCACGTTGAGCCAGACCCGCTCGCAGTTCAACAGTTCCTTGTTCATAGCGACCTCAAATGTATATACATATTCTTATAGTCGATCTCTATGACGAAAGAAAGAGCGGCGTTCACATCCTGATAACAGCATCAAACTTAGAGTTTAAGCACAAAAAAGCCCACCAGGAGGTGGGCTTTGCAAAAATCGATTTGTATAGACATTCACTCCAGCTGAGTCTTGGAGCTGAGCTTGTAGCGGGAACCGGGGGAGAGCAAACGGGCGTAGGAGACGAGATGCCCCTCCGACCAGGTACGCCGGTGCAACAACAGGCAGGGGGAATCCACGCGGATCTGCAACAATCCCGCCTCACCGGCGCTGGGCAACACGGCTTCCACCACGTGCTCCATCTCGGAGAGGGGGCAGACATCCATCAGATAGCGGTTGGGGGTCTGTTGGGTAAAATCCTGCTCGCCATAGCCCGGCAAACGCCCGGCATCGACGAAGCGCTCCTCCAATTGCAACGGCTCCCCATCGGCCTGATGGACGATCAGGCTGTGAAAGATGGGGGCGCCAACCCGCAGCCCCAGTTGTACCGCCACCTTCTCGTCGGCGGCCAGCCGCTGCAGCCGGATCACCCGGGCGCTGTACTCACCGCCACGCTCGGCGATCTCGTCGGCAATATTGCGAATAGCCAGCAGCGGCGACTCGGTGCGCCGGTCCGCCACGAAGCTGCCGGAACCGGCGGTACGCACCAGCCACCCTTCCGCCACCAGTTCCCGCAGCGCCCGGTTGACCGTCATCCGGCTCACGGTGAACTGCTCGCACAGGGCCGCTTCGGTCGGGATCCTGTCCCCCGCCTGATAGTGACGTTCGCGGATCCCGTCCAGAATATGCTGTTTGATCTGCAGATAGAGGGCTGGCGCCACCATGAAGCTCCCTAGCGCCGACGGTGGGGCGGACGCATGTCCGGCCAGGCGCGGTAGACATCGGGGATCTGATCCGGCCCGCTGATGCAGAGATCGAGATCGTGCAGCAGACCGTCTTTAATCCCGTAGATCCAGCCATGCACCGCCAGCTCCTGCCCCTTGCGCCAGGCGTTCTGGATGATGGTGGTGTGGCAGACGTTGGCGACCTGCTCGGCCACGTTCAGCTCGCACAGGTAGTCGAAGCGCTCATGCTCATCCTCGATGGCCTCGAGCTCTTCACCGTATTTGAAGTAGACATCCTTGATGTTGCGCAGCCAGTTGTCGATGAGACCCAGCTCCTGATTCTGCATCGCGGCCTTGACGCCGCCGCAGCCATAGTGACCGCAGACGATGATGTGCTTCACCTTGAGCACTTCTACCGCGTATTGCAGCACGGAGAGGCAGTTGAAATCGGTATGTACCACCAGATTGGCGACGTTGCGGTGGACGAAGACGTCCCCCGGCAGCAACCCCATCAGTTGGTTGGCGGGGACCCGGCTGTCGGAACAACCGATCCAGAGGTATTCGGGGGCCTGCTGGGCAGAAAGAGTGGCAAAGAAATTGGGATCTTCGGCTTTGATCCGTTCGGCCCACTCACGGTTGTTGGTAAACAGGTCGTTCAACAGTTTCACTTCTGCTCTCCCTAATGTGGCAGTGGCGGCAACATAACACACTCAAGGGTAACCAAAGCAAGGCCGACCAGATCCCTGCGAAACAAAAACAGGGCCATCAGGCCCTGTTTTTATGAGAGGAAGCATCAGGCTTCCATGGCATCTTTCAGCTTCTTGAGTGCGTTTTTCTCAAGCTGACGCACACGCTCGGCAGAGACGCCGTAGGTATCGGCCAGCTCCTGCAGAGTGGTCTTGCTGTCATCATCGAGCCAGCGGGCGCGGATGATGTGCTGACTGCGCTCATCCAGGGTGGCGAGGGCAGAACTCAGGCGACGGGTCGCGTGATCGTCCCAGTTGTCATTCTCGATGGTCGCTGCCAGATCGGAGGATTTGTCCTCCAGATAGTGAACCGGAGCGAAACCGCCCTCTTCCTCATCATCACCAACCAGATCGAACGCCTGATCGTAGTTGGCCATCCGCGCTTCCATCTCGGTCACGTCAGCGGCAGAAACGCCGAGATCGGCCGCCACGGCCTGAACCTCTTCGTGGTTCAGCCAGCCCAGACGCTTTTTGGATTTGCGCAGGTTGAAGAAGAGCTTGCGCTGGGCCTTGGTGGTCGCCACCTTGACCATGCGCCAGTTGCGCAGGACATATTCGTGGATTTCGGCCTTGATCCAGTGCACGGCAAAGGAGACCAGACGCACGCCGACCGTCGGGTCGAAGCGCTTGACCGCCTTCATCAGGCCGATGTTGCCTTCCTGAACCAGATCGGCCTGAGGCAGACCGTAACCGGCATAACTCTTGGCGACATGAACGACAAAGCGCAGGTGCGACATAACCAGCTGACGGGCAGCCTCGAGATCGCCATCCTGCTGCAAACGCTCAGCCAGTTCACGCTCTTCCTCTGCGCTCAGCACAGGAATAGAGTTTACTGCCTGGATATAGCCTTCCAGACTACCTTGCGGAATCAGAGCCATAGTGCGCTGCAATGAAGTTCCCATCTGTTACCTCTTACTTTTCAATCGAATCAGTCTAACACCCTGAGAGGGTCTGTCTACTGACCGGATGCCATTCTGCGGCGTGTATCAAAGAACATGCCCAGTTTTAGACCGGCTTATCTTAAGCCTGCAGGATGAATCATGAATGAACAGTCAAAAAAAGGGGGTCACAATGAAGGACCCCCGAAAAGTAGCATGCTAAGTCCATTGTTGCGGAGCTCGCAACCTTCACATGCTTGCCAAGTCTGACGAGCAAGGCAGAGGGGCCACACCCGTATAAATGCTTCAGCTTTAATAGACTGCTTATAAATCAGAAGGTTCACTGGATCTAGCGAAGATCCGGAAGATCATTGTTATTCAGAATACTCTGACTATGGGGGCCAAGCCAGAAACGGCCCCTCTTTTACTTGATCCGCCTCTCAAAATCCAGCGATTTACTTTGATGACAAAGTAATCAGGATGGCTCGATGTCGCGAATGTGGCGATGGACCGAGAACCAGGAGGCAATCAGCCCCAGCAAGGCGCCCAGCAAGATCAGATTGATCCCGTCTACCGCTCCCATGCCAACCAGCCGGAAGTTACTGTTATACAAGCCCGCCAGCTCCTTCACCACCCCTTCGCTCCAGATCACCATCACCTCGGTCAGCCACCAGGCCAGCATGCCGCCGATCACCCCGAACCAGATGCCGGTATAGAGGAAAGGACGATGAATAAAGGAGTCGGTCGCCCCCACCAGCTTGAGCACTTCAATCTCGGAACGCTGGTTGAGGATGTTGAGACGCAGGGTATTGCCGACGATCAGCAACACGGCGGAGAGCAGCAGCACCGCGATACCGGTAATGGTGTGGCGCAGCAGGTTCATGATCCCCTGCAACCGCGTCAGCCACTGCAGATCCAGCTTGCCCTGCTCGACTCCCACTTCGTTGTTAAGCTTGCTGAGCAGCTCGGCGGCCCCTTCAGGGTTCTGCCAGCGTGGATCCGGAATGACGCTCAGCACAGGCGGTAGCGGGTTGCTGTCCAGATAATCGAGGGCATCGCCGAAGCCGGAGATCTCGCGAAACTCCCGCAACGCATCGTCACGGCTCAGGTAGGTGACCGAATCCACTTCGGGATAGAGCAGGATCCTGTGCTGCAGATCGAGAATGCTCTGCTCCGGCAGATCCTTGCGCAGGTAAAGGGAGATCTGGGAACTGCTCTGCCAGCTCCCCTCCACGACCTCGGCGTTTTTCAGCAGCACGTGGAAGCAGGATGGCAGCGCCAGACTGACGCCAAGCACTGCCAGCGTCATCAGGGAGGCGAGCGGATTGCGCCACAGCTCCCCGAGACTGGCAAACGCCTGCCGCACATGATCAACCCCGTACATCATCAGACGGCGCAGCGGCGGTTGTTTATGACGAACGATAGCCATCAGAGCTCCTCCCCGGCCGAATACATGCGACCCGCCTTGAGGGTCAGGGTGCGATAGCGCATGCGCGCGATCAGCCCCAGATCGTGGGTAGCAATCAGTACCGAGACCCCAAAATTGTTGAACTCCTGGAATAGCCGCATGATGTCCATGGAGAGCTGGGGATCCAGGTTGCCGGTCGGTTCATCCGCCAGCAGCAGCGGCGGCTTGTTGACGATGGCGCGGGCGATACCGACCCGCTGCTGCTCACCACCGGAGAGCATGCGCGGCTGGTAGCGCTCCTTGCCGAGCAGCCCCACCTTGTCCAGCGCCGCCGCCACCCGCTTGTTGATGTCCGCATGGCTGTAGCCATCGATCACCAGCGGCAGCGCCACGTTGTCGAACACGGTGCGGTCCATCAGCAGGCGGTGATCCTGAAATATCATCCCGATCTGGCGGCGAACATAGGGGATCTGGCTGCGCTGGATATGGCTGACATCATCGCCATGAAAGAAGACGCGACCATCGGTCGGACGCTCCATCACGCTGATCAGTTTGAGGAGGGTACTCTTGCCCGCCCCCGAGTGCCCGGTCAGAAAGGCCATCTCTCCCTTGCGCAGGTGAAAGCTGACCTTTTGCAGCGCCTGATGGCCGCCGCTGTATACCTTGCTGACCTTGTCAAAACGAATCATAACGGTTCCCTGAAATTGACAAACCCCGACCGGAGTCGGGGTATGGAACACTTAATCATCACGGCTGAGCTGACTCATCGCGGCCGGACTTATTCATCGCGGCTGAAGAGCGCCTCGATGAAGTCGTTGGCAACGAAGGGACGCAGATCGTCGATCCCCTCGCCCACCCCGATATAGCGGATCGGGATCTGGAACTTGTCGGCCACCGCAAAGATGACGCCGCCCTTGGCCGTGCCATCCAGCTTGGTGAGAGTGATACCGGTCAGGCCCACCGCCTCGCTGAACAGCTTGGCCTGACTCAGGGCGTTCTGGCCGGTGCCGGCATCCAGCGTCAGCATGATCTCGTGGGGGGCCTCTTCATCCAGCTTCTTCATCACCCGCACCACCTTCTTGAGCTCTTCCATCAGGTTGCTCTTGTTCTGCAGGCGACCGGCGGTGTCGGCGATCAGCACATCAGCCCCGCGGGAGCGGGCGGCCTCGATGGCGTCATAAATGACGGAAGCGGAGTCGGCACCGGTATGCTGGGCAATCACCGGAATATTGTTGCGCTGACCCCAAACCTGCAGCTGTTCGACCGCTGCGGCACGGAAGGTGTCACCCGCCGCCAGCATCACGCTCTTGCCTTCAGCCTGGAACTGCTTGGCCAGCTTGCCGATGGTAGTGGTCTTGCCGACGCCGTTTACGCCGACCATCAGGATCACATAAGGCTTCTTGCTGGTGTCGATCACCAGCGGCTGCTCCACCTTGGCCAGCATCTCGCCCATGTCCTGCTTGAGCAGGCCGTAGAGCGCCTCGGCATCCTTGAGCTGCTTGCGGTCCGCGTGCTGCACCAGCCCCTCGATGATACGAGTAGTGGTATCCACACCGAGATCGGCGGTCAGCAGCTGGGTTTCCAGCTCTTCAAACAGCTCATCGTCGATCTTCTTGCCACGGAACAGGCCGAAGAAACCGGAGCCGATATTCTCCTTGGTGCGCACCAGACTGCGCTTGAGGCGAGCAAAGAAGCCCTCCCGCTGCGGTTTGTCCTGGGTGTCGTCGTCCACCTTGGCGGCCAGCGGCAGAGCGGCCAAGGCGGCGGCCTCAGCCTCCATCGCGGCGACCAGGCGCATATCTTCCGCGCGTTGGGCCTCTTTGGCGATACGGGCTTCTTCAGCAACCTGAGCTTCAGCGACAATACGAGCCTCCTCCGCAGCGCGAGCTTCAGCAGCAATGCGAGCTTCTTCCGCAGCGCGGGCTTCTGCAGCAATGCGAGCCTCTTCCGCAGCGCGGGCTTCGGCGGCGATACGAGCCTCTTCCGCGGCGCGGGCTTCGGCGGCAATGCGAGCCTCTTCCGCGGCGCGGGCTTCGGCGGCAATGCGGGCCTCTTCCGCAGCACGGGCTTCGGCAGCGATACGAGCCTCTTCCGCGGCGCGAACTTCTGCAGCAATACGAGCCTCTTCTGCAGCGCGGGCTTCTGCAGCAATGCGGGCCTCTTCTGCGGCGCGAGCCCCGGCGGCGATACGAGCATCTTCCGCAGCGCGGGCTTCGGCGGCGATACGAGCCTCTTCCGCGGCGCGAGCCTCGGCAGCAATACGAGCCTCCTCTGCAGCGTGAGCCTCGGCAGCAATACGAGCCTCTTCGGCTGCCTTGACCTCAGCGGCTTGCGCCTCTGCGGCAGTGCGAGCGGCTTCAGCGGCACGCTCCTCTTCGGCGATCAGCGCTTCGTTGACGATCACCGGCTCCAAATCGGAAGCGCACTCCTCCACCACCAGTGGGCCGTGGTCGTCCAGCTCGGTCGGCAGGCAGCAATCATCTTGCAAAACGGGATTCTGTGCGCTGGCAGGCACTTCGGGGGCAACAGCCGGCGTACTATCGGAAACAGTGGTATCGGAAACGGGAGCGGGGGTAACAGTGACCTCGGGCTCAACGGTAACGGGGGTGGCTTGGGGTGTCTGTGGTTGGACAGCCTCAGCCTCTTCTTTCTTGCGGCCGAAACCCAGCCAGGAAAACAAACCTTTTGCCATCTAAAAATACTCACATCAAAGGCTGACTGCTAAGATAGCCGTCCCTTGGCGGGTCGGCATAAAAATGAACCGCCTTATACTACCACTTTATTTTCTGACGATGAAACGCGATGCCCAGAGTGAAATCCAGCCGTAGCAACCCGAGCAAGAGTCCCGCCCCGCAAGGAAAATCGGGCTTTGTAAGAATCATCAGCGGCCAGTGGCGAGGCCGCAAATTGCCGGTCAAGGATGTGGAGGGGCTCAGACCCACCACGGATCGCGTCAAAGAGACCATCTTCAACTGGCTGGCCCCCCACATTCGTGGCACCCGCTGCCTGGATCTGTTTGCCGGTAGCGGCGGACTCGGACTGGAGGCACTGTCGCGCTATGCCGAGCAGGTGACCCTGATCGAGATGGACAAAGGGGCCGCCGACCAAATCAAGAAGAACCTGACCGCCCTCGGCAGCAGTCAGGGTCAGGTGATCCAGTCTGATGCGGTGAGCTGGCTGCAAGGCACTGCCACCCCGTTCGATCTGGTGTTCCTCGATCCGCCGTTTCGCCGCGAGCTGCTGCCGCAAGTGTGCGAACTGCTGGAGCAGCGCGGCTGGCTGGCGCCGGACGCCCTCATCTATCTGGAGCGGGAGAAGGAAATGGCCGATCTGGCGCTACCCGCCAGCTGGCAACTACTCAAGGACAAACAAGCCGGTCAGGTCTGCTATCAACTCTATCTAAGGGAGGTAAACAATGAAGCGAGTCTTTAATCTGTTGGCGATGGGGCTGATATTGTTCTTCTGGTTTGGCGTGCTGATAAGCCTGATCGCCCCGCTGCCCGGCAAACTCAACGGCTTTCTGCCGGTCTGCGGCGTGATCGTCGCCCTGCTACACTGGCTGCAGGCCAGCATGATCAAGGCAGCTTGCAAACGCTACTTCGCGGTCACCAAGGCCGAATTTGTCACTGTGCTGATCTTTGGTGTGTTTGGCATGGTCGACATTCGTCAGCGCCTGCAAGAGATCGTCAACGCCGCCCAGCGCGGCAATCTCTCGGGCAAACCATAAAAGAAAAGGGGACGGCGGTAGCCGTCCCCTAGAGTCGTGTCGTCCTGTCCGTAGAACTGCAATGCTCCCTGCAATCCCTGACGTTATCCTAATCCTTTGGAATATCCCCTTTCCAATCCGTTGGCGTGTCCTGCGGCGTTCCTGGCCTGGCAATTCATCCTGAACTGCTTCACTGTCTCCATCCTGGAGGTGTCCATTACCACGTCCTGTGGGGTTCCTTGCGTCTTCCTGACAGATAACCATCCGGGTTATCTCACTTCATCCTGAAGTATTCCTCTCGCATCCGGCGAGGTCCTGTTCATCCTGAAGAACGAGGTTCCGTTCGTTCTGCTCCCATCCCGAGAGTGTCCTGCCGCATCCCGCGGTGTTCCTTTATTCATCCGTGACGATAATCATCCTGATTATCGAGCTCATCCTGAGGAGTCCCTTGTCCACATCCTGCGGACTATTCCATCTTTATGCGCTGTCCTGCATCCTGCCGGACCAGCTCCGTCCTTGTGAGACCCATACTAAGGAAATGCGCACCCCGAACAAGGGCCATCCGATGATAAAGATCCGATGCGGCTCCCATCTCAAAAAACAAACTTAAAAACTAACCCTTTAATATCAGTTAGTTATTTAGTTTCACGGGAAAGCTCGATCATTCTGGCATGGCTTCGCGTACGGCTCAAAGCGCCAGCCTCTTACAGTCGCTATGGCAGATCTCTTACACGGGTTTCGCCCCCAAAAACGGGGCAGGAAAACGGTTCAATCCTGACGTTAAGACTTAAAAATTAGTTGAATAAATATGCTTAAAAAAACCGCAAAAAAAAAGAGCCGAGGCCAGGCTCGACTCTTCAACATTCCAATTTTTTAATCAGCTCAAGCGGTTGGCCGGATTGAGATAGGCCTTGCGCAGCGATTCCGGTGCCAGCACCTCCAGTTCACCGCCGATGTTGTTCAACCAGCTGCGAAACTCCGGGGTGTCCTGCACTTCGGTCTCCACCACCACGCTGCGCTTGTCATAGCGGGTCATGCGCGGATTGTTGCCGGGGATCTGGTTATCCACCAGCGACTGGCTGTTGGCATCGATCCGGCCGACGAAGCGGATCGGGCCGCTCACATCCTGATAGCCCTGATCGCGGATCAGCTTCTGGATATTGAAATCCTTCGGCTGGGTGGCGCTGAAGTTGGTCAGCTCCACGTTCTTGATATGGTCAAACGGGATGCCGTAGACCTTGGGATCCAGCTCGGACAGAGTGCAGAGCAGGATCGGACCGTCCGGCTGATTAAGAATGCCGAGCGGGTTGATACGGTCGTAGCAGAGCCATACGGTGCGCTCTTTGATCACGCGCTGGATCTCGGCACTAAACTTGCGACCACGCCAGAGCGCATCGCGGATCAGGGTGCTGCGGCGGATCTCCGGGTTACCGGCAAACGGACGCGGTGACTGGTGGACACTCTCCAGCCAGCGCTCGGCCAGTTCACTCTGGCTGTCGCGGATCACCTGGCTCGCCTTGTCGACCAGCGGATTCAATTCGGTCAGTACACTCGCCGGCAACAGTTGGCTCGCCTGATCACTCCAGGTTTTCAGGGCCACCGCCAGCGAGAGCGGCATGATATTGGCAAAGTCGTTGAGGCCGTGGCGCTCGAAGCACCAGCCATGGGGTTTGCTGCGCTCGTCCGAGGTGAGGTCGAACAGTCCCATGCCGGACATCTCCTCCAGGTCCCGTTGCACGGTACGCAGACTGACGTGGATACCTTCCTCTTCCAGTTTTACCTGGAGTTGGCTGGCGGTCAGCTTGTAAGGGCGGTGCGGGATGCAACGCGCCAAGGTCAGTTGTCGTAACAGCTTCTTGCTCATGGTGCTTGCCTTCACTGGTTTAGCGTTGACTGTATGCTAGTCGTGACTTGCGACAGTCTATGTCGCAAGTTTTGCTGCGACAACTGTCGCCATTTTCATACAAAACGCACTAAACGATTGATTTACAAAGACAATGCACTCAAAAAAGGAGCCGCTAGAGGCTAAAATTAGCCAGAAATCCCTCAAATGAAAGTTCTATGTTGCGATTTATTGCCAGCATAAAACTCCAATTAATTAATTCATCGCAGAATATGATTTCAGGGGAGAGCATGACTCTCCCCTTTTGCTCACATCAGCCACGACCAGGCTGACTTGGTGATGGCCGCACCGACCATGTAGCCAAACACCGCCAGCGCCGCCACACCGGCCACCAACTTCTGACCGCGGGCCGGCCGCTTGAGCGCCATGACACCCAGACCGATATAGAGCACCAGTGCAATCAGCTTGGCCATCAGCCAGGGTTGTTGACCCGGGCTCAACTGCAAGGCCACCGCCAGCAACACACCAAACAGCAGCAGGAAGGTATCGTTGATATGCGGCAGGATCTTCAGCCACTTCTGCTGCAACCGATCGCTGCCGGCCAGCGCCAGACTCCAGCGATAGATAAAGAGCAGCAGACTGACCAGCGCCAGCGTCATATGCAGGTGTTTGAACATGGGGTAATAGGCAATCATTTTGCTTCCTTGTCGTCGTCGGTTAGCCCGCTATTCCAGTTGTGGGCATGGATACGCTCCTGCCCCTCCTCGTCGTCTTGCAACAGATCGGAGAGGATCTCCCGGTATTGCAGGCTCTTGTTGATATAAGTGTGTTCGTCGTCCAGATAGTTGACCTGCTCGCGCAACAGCCAGTTATCGTGCTGCTTGAAGGTCTGCCCCGCCCGCCAGGCCTGGTTGGCCCGAAAACCGAGCTGGGTCAGGGCTTCCACCCCCAGATCGACCGCAGAGCCCAGGGTTTCCCGGTGCACGCTCTCGACCCCGTGGCGCAGGATCTCGTGGGCATGGGGTCGATCCAGCGCTCGCGCCAGGATCTTCAGGTGCGGGAAGTGCTTCTGCACCATCTCGATCACCGCCAGCGAGGTGGCAGGATCGTTGATGGAGAGCACCAGCAGCTTCGCCTTGTGCGCCCCGGCGGCATGGAGCAGGTCGATCCGGCTGGCATCGCCATAGAAGACCTGATAGCCATACTTGCGCAGGGTCTCTATCTGGCTGGCATCCTGCTCGAGGATGGTGGTACCGATGCCGTGACCGTGCAGCAGACGCCCCACGATCTGACCGAAGCGGCCGAAGCCCGCGATGATCACCGGATGCTCCACCAGCTCAGGTTGCTCATGCTGCGGTGCGTCACTCTGGTTACGGTAATCGAACCAGGGCTGGATCACCCGATCGTTGAGGATCAGCAGCAGTGGGGTGAGCGCCATCGAGAGTGCCACCACCAGCGTCAGCAGCGAGATGGTCTCGCCGGGCAGCACCCGGTTCTGGGCGGCAAACGAGAAGAGCACGAAGGCAAACTCACCGCCCTGTGCGAGCGCCAGCGCGAAGGTCCAGCGTTGACTCGGCGAGATGCGGATGATGAAACCGAGTGCCATCAACACCAGCCATTTGAGCACCATCAGGCCAACCACCAGAGTGGGTATCAGGAAGGGGTGTTCGGCAAACAGTCCGAAGTCGATCCCCGCCCCCACCGACATAAAGAACAGGCCGAGCAGCAAGCCCTTGAACGGCTCTATGTCGGCCTCCAGCTCATGGCGATATTCGCTGTCGGCCAGCACCACACCGGCGAGAAAAGAGCCAAGAGCGGGCGAGAGCCCCACCGACTCCATCAACACAGCGATAGCGATCACCAGCAGCAGGGCTGCGGCGACGAAGATCTCCCGCATGTGGGACTGGGCGATGGCACGGAACACCGGCCGCATCAGATAGTGGCCACCCAGCACTATGCCGGAGATGGCCGCGACTACCAGCAGACCATGCTGCCAACCTGCCAGCTCGGAGCCGCCATTGCTGGCGACCGGTGCCATGGCCAGCAGCGGTAGCAGCGCCAGGATCGGAATGACCGCAATATCCTGAAACAGCAGCACCGCAAAGGCGGAGCGACCGCTCTCGCTCTGCATCAATTTACGCTCCTGCAGGCTCTGCAGAACGATGGCGGTGGAGGAGAGCGCCAGAATGAGGCCGATGGCCAGCCCCTGTTGCAGCGGCAGACCGATCAGGTGCGCCACGCCGGTCAGCGCCGCCGTGGTGAGCAGCACCTGCAGGCCACCGGTGCCGAGGATCGGCCCCTTCAACTGCCACAAGAGGGCCGGACGCAATTCAAGGCCGACCAGAAACAACATCAGCACCACGCCAAACTCGGCGAAGTGCATCACATCCTTCTGCTCCCCCACCAGCCCCAGCAGAAAGGGGCCTATGATGATCCCCGCCAGCAGGTAGCCGAGCACCGAGCCCAGCCCCCAGCGCTTGGCGAGCGGTACCGCGATAACGGCGGCGGAGAGATAGATAAAGGCATCAAACAGGATCCCGTGGCCCATCAGTCAGCCCTCCGTTCGAACGTCTGATCCGGCTCATAAGCTCGGCCAACAAGCTGCCCGTGTGTCATCAGAGCACCTCCAGCAAGTCGCGCAGATAAGGGCGCCCGGCCAGCTGCTCCGGGGTCAGCTGATCGTCACGCAAGGCGCAAAGCAGCTGGCGGTAGTCCTGCCCGCAGCGGCGCAGAGCGGCGGGATCCTTGATCTTGTGAAAGGAGTGCAGCACGAAAGGGGGCAGCCAGTTCATGCCGCACAAGGTGGCCGCCTGCTGAAATGGCAGCAGAAAATCGAGCAGCGGTCGGCTGTTGTACCCCTCGCTGCAGTAGGACTCCGGCGCCCCGCCGGTGGTGATGGCGCTCAGCCACTGCTTGCCCTTGAGGGCGTGGGCTTCAGGACCGTAGGCGTAGCCATACTCCAGCACCAGATCCATCCACTCCTTCATGATGGCCGGACAGGAGTACCAGTAAAACGGGTGCTGGAAGACGATGATATCGTGCTCACAGAGCAGCGCCTGCTCCCGCTTCACATCGATGAACATGTCGGGATAGTGCTGATAGAGGTCGTGAACCGTGACCCCCTCCAGCCCCTCAATCGCCTGCAACAGCTGCTTGTTGGCCCGCGAGCTCTGCAGCGCGGGATGGGAAAAAATAACCAGAATGCGTTTCATGACCACATCACCCGAACAAAGCCTTGCGGTGCAAGGCGAGGTAAACAGAAAAGGGGAGTCTGGGGAGCTGCATCGTAAAGGTGCACAGGAGAGCGACCTTATCAGGAAGCGCCATAGCCTGCCAACTCGGGGATCAGCTCCCGCAGCGCCGGATTGAGGGTCTGGTGGGCGGGATAGCAGAGCCCAATCCGGCGAAACATCCGCGGCCCGCTCACCGGCAGGGTGCAGAGCCCCGCCTCATCCTCCACCAGCCCGTCCGGCAGAAAACTGATGCCAACCCCAGCCAGCACCAGCGCCATCACCAGCCCCTTGCTCTCGGCCTTGGCCACCAGATTGAGGGTAAGCCGGTCACAGGCCAGCAGGCCGATAGTCTGCTGATGGGCTTCGCAGGGCGGGCACTCAATAAAATCATAATGTTGCAGCTCGGACAGCTCGATCCTTTCGCGACTTGCAAGGGGATGGTCGACCGGCACGCAGAGCACGTAATCCTCCTCCCACAGCGGCAGAAAGATCTCGTCCTCCCGGCGCAAGGCATCCAGCGTCAAGCGGCAGTCGGCGGGGGTGGTGTAGTCGGAGAGGGTGAGATCCAGCTGCGGCAACACGCCCTGCACTTGCTGCAACAGCCCGGCCACCCGGCGGCGACTCAAGTCCGGCATGATGGCGATATTGAGCCTCGCACGCGTCGCTTTCTGGCGAAACAGCTCCGGCAAACGGCGCGCCTCCTCCACCAGCTTGACCGCGTGAGGATAGAGATAGTGGGCCGGATCTTTCGCCACCACCCCCTTCTTGCCCCGGACAAACAGGCTGTCACCGAGCGCCTCTTCCAGCTGGCGCAGCCCCGCCGAGAGGGAGGGCTGGCTGACGTGGCAGCGCTCGGCCGCCGCCGTGATGTTCTTCTCTTCATAGATGGCGATGAAGAAACGCAGCAATCTCAAGTCCAGCATAAACCAACCATAGTTTTTTCAGATGATAACCAGCGGAAAACAATATTTATCACTTATAGATACAGTGACTATAGTGATTGGGTTCCGTGCTGGCCAGCCACCTGTTTGCTCAAACCGCCCCTTGAATCAGAAGGAAAGACCCATGTCCAAATCTCTCGTCGTGATCACCGGTGCCTCCGCCGGTATCGGTGCCGCCATCGCCCGTGCCTTCTCTGCCGCCGGTCATCCGCTGCTGCTGCTGGCCCGCCGGGTCGAGCCGATGCAGGCACTGAACCTGCCCGATACCCTCTGCATCGGGGTCGATGTGACCGACACCGCAGCCATGAAGGCCGCCGTCCAGCAGGCAGAAGCCAAATTTGGCCCGGTCGGCTGCATGGTCAACAACGCCGGCGTCATGCTGCTGGGTCAGGCCGATGTGCAGGATCCCGCCGAGTGGCAGCAGATGCTCAACATCAACGTCATGGGGGTACTGAACGGCGTCCACGCAGTGCTGGCAGGCATGAAGGAGCGCCGCAGCGGCACCATCATCAACATCAGCTCCATCGCCGGTCGCAAGACCTTCCCGAACCATGCTGCCTACTGCGCCACCAAGTTCGCCGTGCACGCCCTGACCGAAAACATCCGGGAAGAGGTGGCCGATGTCGGCGTGCGAATGGTGACCATTGCCCCGGGTGCGGTCGAGACCGAGCTGCTCAGCCATACCACTGACGAGAGCATCAAGGCCGGTTACCACGACTGGAAAGATCAGATGGGTGGCGTCATTGCGCCGGAAGTGATCGCCGATGCCGTGCTCTACGCCTGGAACCAGCCTGCCAACGTCTGCGTGCGCGAGATCGTGCTGGCGGCGACCCGTCAGCAACCTTAATCCTGGCTGACTGACTCTATGGGGAGGGCTTGACCCTCCCCCGGGGCACAGGGTTACCATGTGCCCCTTGTTATTTTCGAGTCATTCCATGGTTCTCACCCGTCGCCAACTCGCTCACGCCCGTCGCTGGCTCCCCTTGTGGAGTCTGGTGCTGGTGTTGATGTCGTTTGGCAGCCGGGCCGCAACCGACCTCTGTACCCTGACTACCCACTGCAGCCAGAGCGAGCGCACCCTGGAAAAGGCGATGCCCTGCGGCAGCTTTACCACCGCCCTCTCGATGACGCTGGTAGGCAACGACAGCCTGACGGTCGCCGTACTGGAACCGGATACCCCTGACTTCGCCTCCCCCTCTCTCTTTATGCCGGACGCCCCGTGCGAGCGGCTCGAACGTCCCCCACGCACCCGGATCTGAAACGCATCCCGTATCGGGCATCTTTTCTTTCAATCTGAGGTGAGTGATGTACAAACCCCTGTTACTGGCCATGCTGGCCGGTACCATCAGCTTTTCGGCCCTCGCGGCCGAGAAGATGACCGTCTACAAATCCAAATATTGTGGCTGCTGCCAAAGCTGGAACGAGCACATGGAGCAGAATGGCTTCGAACTGGAGGTCATCGAAACCGAACAGCTCGGCGCAGTGAAGCAGCAATACGGTATCGCGCCGGAACTGGCTTCTTGCCATACCGGTATCGTAAATGGCTATGTGATCGAGGGGCATGTACCGGCCGCCGATGTGCAGAAGCTGCTCAGGGAAAAATCGGCGATCCGTGGCCTGACCATTCCGGGCATGCCCCAGAGTGCACCGGGCATGGATATTCCGGGCCATCCCTATGAGGTACTGAGTATCAGCAACGAGGGCGCGACCAACCGCTGGTCGAGCTACCCCGGCTGACGAAAACTGGCCATGAGAGGGCACTCCCATATCATGTGAGGCACACCTGAGCGGACTCTTGCCGCTCATGGCCAGAAAGAGGGCCGCTATCGCGAGATAGCGGCTTTTTTTGATTACATTTCCTGCAATAACAAGGGATTGCTTGCAACCACCGGCAACAAGGGGCAGATTTAACGCCAATTCATGGAGCCGATGCTCAGGTCTACCAACCCTTTCCAGCGCCAAGGATGCGACATGTTTACCTTTTCCCGAGGAGTTCTGCTGCTAGCCTTTCTGACAGTTCTCCCCCCCACTTATGCCAATGAAGAGCCCGCCATGCTGACAAGCGAACATCCAATCCAGCCGCCCGTGGCCGCCAAACATCCCCGCACTTTGAAAAAACACGGGGATACCCGCATCGACAATTACTACTGGCTGCGTGACGACGAGCGGCAGAAGCCCGAGGTGTTGGACTATCTCAAGGCCGAGAACGCCTATACCGAGGCCATGCTCAAGCCGACCCAGCCCCTGCGCGAACAGCTTTACAAAGAGATGGTCGCCCGCATCCCCCAGCAGGATGAGTCGGTGCCCTATGTGAAGAACGGCTACCGCTACCAGACCCGCTATGAGCCGGGCAAGGAGTACGGGATCTATTCGCGTACCAAGCTCGGTGAAGAGCAGGCGAGCCTGCTGCTCGACAGCAACCTGCGGGCTGAAGGGCACGAGTTCTATGCCCTCGGCGCCCTTGAGGTGAGCCGCAACAACCGCTGGCTGGCGGTGGCGGAAGATTTCCTCTCCCGCCGTCAGTACCAGATCCAGTTCCTCGATCTGGAGAGTGGCCAGTGGGCCACCGACAAACTGGAAAATACCTCCGGCAATCTGGTGTGGGCCAACGACAACAAGACCGTCTTCTATGTGCGCAAGCACCCGCAGACCCTGCTGCCCTATCAGGTCTATCGCCATACGCTCGGGACGGATCCGGCCACGGACAAGCTGGTCTACGAGGAGAAGGATGACTCCTTCTACATCAGCCTCTACGCCACCACCTCGGAAGATTTCATCGTCATCGCCCTCTCCAGCACCACCACAGGCGAAGCACGGCTGATCGATGCCAACCAGCCGGAGCACGCCCCCCGCCTGTTCCTGCCCCGTCAGGTGGATCACGAATACAGCCTGGATCACTACCGCGGCCGCTTCTATGTCCGCTCCAACAAGGATGGCAAGAACTTCGGCCTCTACGAGACCAAAGAGAGCCCGGTCGATCGCTGGAAGGCGGTGATCGCCCCCAATCCGGACGTGCTGCTGGAGAGCTACGCCCTGTTCAAGGATTGGCTGGTACTGGAAGAGCGCAACAAGGGGCTGACCCGCTTGCGTCAGGTCAACTGGCAGAGCGGTGAGCAGAAGGAGATCGCCTTCGATGATCCCGCCTATGTCACCTGGCTCGCCTACAACCCGGAGCCGGATACCAGCGCCCTGCGCTATGGCTACTCCTCCATGACAACCCCCGCCTCCACCTATGAGCTGGATATGGCGAGTGGCAAGCGCACCCTGCTCAAGCAGCAGCCGGTGGCCGGCTTCAAGGCCGACCAGTACGCCAGCGAGCGGCTCTGGGTAACCGCCCGCGACGGCGTATCGGTGCCGGTGTCGCTGGTCTATCGCAAGGACAAGTTCAAGAAAGAGCAGGCCGATGCGCCCAAGAATCCGCTGCTGGTCTATGGCTACGGCTCCTACGGCGCCAGTATGGATCCCGACTTCAGCAGCTCGCGCCTGAGCCTGCTGGACAGAGGCTTCGTCTACGCCATCGCCCATATCCGGGGTGGTGAAGAGCTGGGCCGTCACTGGTACGAAGATGGCAAACTGCTGAAAAAGCAGAACACCTTCAATGACTTCATCGATGTCACCAAGGCGTTGGTGGAGCAAGGCTACGGTGCCAGGGATCAGGTCTACGCCATGGGCGGCAGCGCCGGCGGCCTGCTGATGGGGGCAGTCATCAATCAGGCACCCGAACTCTATCGCGGCGTGGTGGCACAGGTGCCGTTCGTCGATGTGGTCACCACCATGCTTGACGAGTCGATCCCCCTCACCACCGGGGAGTATGACGAGTGGGGCAACCCGAACCAGAAGCGCTACTACGACTACATGAAGAGCTACAGCCCCTACGATCAGGTCAAGGCGCAAGCCTACCCCAACCTGCTGGTCACCACCGGGCTGCACGACTCGCAAGTGCAGTATTGGGAGCCCGCCAAGTGGGTCGCCAAGCTGCGCGAGCTGAAAACAGATGATAACAAGTTGTTACTGAACACCGACATGGACGCCGGCCACGGCGGCAAGTCGGGCCGCTTCAAAGCCTACGAGGATATCGCGCTGGAATACGCCTTTATCCTGGATCTGGCCACCCCGGCCAACTGATCTCTCATGACTCCGGCCCTTGTCATTCAAGGGCCGCATAAGAATCCTCTCGTAGTTTTTCCCTCTTCCATTTCCCTTCATATCAAATTAATCTTCGGCAAGAAAATGAATGATCGAGGTCATGTTTCTCAAGATTTAACTCCGCTATTTTGCCATTTCGTTTGATTTATGTTGGGTGAATGTGCTTAATCGGAGTGCTTGCAACTTTTTATTTGGCCCCTCAGGGGCCAATTTATCTTCGACCGACAGGAGGTCGGTAGCCTCACCACAGGATGAGGGTGACTGCCGGAAAGGGGGTGATCAACTCCCCCGCTTTCGCGCAACGAGAAGAGCGGGCAAGCCCGGCGCAGAACGGGATTGCCATCAATTTATCCGGGGATCGGATAAACAAAATCAAAGAAAAGGGAGAAAAAATGAAAGGATTAACTTTGGCATGCGCCCTGTCGGCGGCTCTGGTCGGTGTTTCATTCGGTGGTCCTGTACAAGCGCAGGAGCGCTTCGTGACCATAGGCACCGGCGGTCAGACCGGCGTCTACTATGTCGCTGGCCAGTCCATCTGCCGCTTCCTCAATCGCGGCGCCGCCGATCACCAGATCAAGTGCAACGCCCCGGCCAGTGGCGGCGGTGTAGCCAACGTCAACGGCATCCGCAGCGGTGAATTCAACTTCGGCATCATGCAATCCGACCACCAGTTCAAGGCGATGAAGGGGCTGCCACCGTTCCAGGCCGAAGGGGCCATGGACGATATGCGCGCCGTCTTCTCCCTGCAGAGCGAGGTGTTCACCATCCTGGCTCGCCGCGATGCCAAGATCGCCAGCTTCGACGACCTGAAAGGCAAGCGCGTCAACATCGGCAACCCGGGCTCCGGCCAGCGTGACACCATGGAAGAGATCATGGCGGTCAAAGGCTGGAAGAAGGGTGACTTCGGTCTGGTCTCCGAGCTGAAACCGGCCGAACAGGCCTCCGCCCTCGGTGACAACAACATCGACGCCATGAGCTACTTCGTCGGTCACCCGAACGGCGCCATTCAGGAAGCTTCCACCACCACAGATGCAGTACTGGTACCTGTGACCGGCGCCGACATCGACAAACTGCTGGCCGAGAAGAGCTACTACAGCAAGGCCGAGATCCCGGGCGGCATCTACAAGGGCAGCGACAAGCCGACCCCCTCCATCGGTGGCAAAGCGGTGCTCTCCACCAGCGCCAAAACCGATCCGGAAGTGGTCTATCAGCTGGTCAAGTCGGTGTTCGACAACCTGGATCGCTTCAAGCGCCTGCACCCTGCCTTTGCCGACCTGAAAGAGGCCGACATGATCAAGGTAGGTCTCTCTGCACAGCTGCATGAAGGGGCTGCCCGCTACTACAAAGAGCGCGGCTGGCTCTGATTGAAGGCCCCGGGGCCTTTGTCACTCTCTTCGACACCCGTCTGCCGCCTGATTGCGGGGGCGGGTGTCGCTCTTGTTGTACTCGTTGGCACAAGTTAACCCTATGCAAGATAAACAACTCTCTACCGAGGAACTGATCGCCCAGGATGTGGGCGCTCGCCTGCCGCTGGGCATCATGGGCTGGCTCATCACAGCACTGGCGCTGGCCTGGTCGCTGTTCCAGCTCTGGATCGCTTCGCCACTCCCCTTCATGGTGGGGTTTGGCGTACTCAATGACACCGAAACCCGCTCCATTCACCTCACCTTTGCCCTGTTGCTCGCTTTTCTGGTGTTCCCGGCATTTCGCTCCTCGCCGCGGGATCGGGTCCCCCTCGGCGATATCGCCCTCGGTCTGATCGCTGCAGGCGCCGCGTCTTACCTGTTCGTGATGTATGAAGCACTGGCGCTGCGCCCCGGCACCCTCACCACCGCCGATCTGGTGACCGCCTGCATCGGCATTCCGCTGCTGCTGGAAGCGGCGCGCCGCGCCCTGGGGCCGGCACTGGCGGTCATCGCTATCGTCTTTCTGATCTACAGCCTGGCGGGCCCCTGGATGCCGGGACTGCTGGCACATCGCGGGGTAGGCTTTACCGCACTGGCCAACCACCAGTGGATCACCACCGAAGGGGTGTTCGGCATCGCCCTTGGCGTCTCCACCAGCTTCGTGTTTCTGTTCGTGCTGTTCGGTGCCCTGCTGGAGCGGGCCGGTGCCGGTCACTACTTTATCCAGCTCGCCTTCAGCCTGCTCGGTCACCTGCGCGGCGGCCCGGCCAAGGCAGCAGTGGTCGCCTCCGGCCTGACCGGTCTGATTTCCGGCTCGTCGATTGCCAACGTGGTGACCACCGGCACCTTCACCATCCCGATGATGAAGAAGGTGGGCTTCAGTTCAGAGAAAGCGGGGGCAGTGGAAGTGGCCTCCTCGGTCAACGGCCAGATCATGCCGCCGGTGATGGGGGCTGCGGCTTTCCTGATGGTCGAATACGTGGGCATCCCCTACGTGGAGATCATCAAGCACGCCTTCCTGCCTGCCGCCATCTCCTACATAGCGCTGCTCTACATCGTCCATCTTGAGGCGCTGAAACTGGGCATGCAGCCCATCGGCAACCATCAGCCCAAACCCTGGCTGCGCCGCCTGACCGGCTTTGCCTTTGGCGCAGCCCTCATCAGCGGCCTGTCACTGGCGGTCTACTATGGCCTCGGCTGGCTCAAACCTGCGCTGGGTGACTACGCACTGCCGGGGATCTCGGTACTGCTGGCTGCCACCTATGTGGCTCTGTTGAAGATCGCCGCCAGCAATGAACCGCTGCCTGCCGAAGATCCCGACAAGCCGCTCACCGAGTTGCCCAACACCCGCGCCGTGCTGCTCTCCGGCCTGCACTTCCTGCTGCCGGTGGTAGTACTGGTATGGTGCCTGATGGTGGAGCGCCTCTCGCCGGGGCTGTCGGCCTTCTGGGGTACCGTGATGCTGGTGATCATCCTGCTGACCCAGCGCCCGCTGCTCAACTGGCTGCGCAAGGACGGCAAGCACGACTACGGCACCGTCGCTGACGGCGTGGTGGATCTGCGGGAAGGGCTAGTCGCCGGTGCCCGTAACATGATCGGTATCGGCATTGCCACCGCCACCGCGGGGATTATCGTGGGTGCGGTCTCCCAGACCGGGGTCGGTCTGGTGCTGGCGGATCTGGTGGAGTTCCTCTCCATGGGCAACCTGCTGCTGATGCTGCTGCTCACCGCCCTGCTGAGCCTGATCCTCGGCATGGGGCTGCCGACCACTGCCAACTACATCGTCGTCTCCAGCCTGCTGGCGCCAGTTGTGGTGACGCTGGGGCAGCAAAACGGGCTGATCGTGCCGCTGATCGCGGTGCACCTGTTCGTCTTCTACTTCGGCATCATGGCGGATGTGACGCCGCCGGTGGGACTGGCCTCCTTCGCGGCTGCGGCTGTCTCCAAGGGCGATCCCATCAAGACCGGGATCACGGCGTTTTACTACAGCCTGCGTACCGCGGCGCTGCCATTCCTGTTTATCTTCAACACCGACCTGCTGCTGATCGACGTGGACTTCGCCCACGGGGTGCTGATCTTCATCGTGGCGACCATCGCCATGCTGATCTTCGCCGCCGCCACTCAGGGCTGGTTCCTGGTGAAGAGCCGCTGGTACGAGAGTGTGCTGCTGTTGCTGGTCGCCTTTACCCTGTTCCGCCCGGGTTTCTGGATGGACATGGTGCACGACCCCTATCGCAAGACCCCGCCTGCCCAGCTGGCCCAAACCATTGGTGAAGTGGAGGCGGAGAGCACCCTGCGGCTGCGGATCCTCGGTGAAGATGCCGTGGGCAAGCCACGCAAGTTCACCCTGCTGGTCGCCGTACCGGATGGGGCAAATGGCGAGGAGCGGCTGGCCAATCTGGGGCTGAGCCTCTATGAGCAGGATGGCAAGACGCTGATCGACAACGTCGCCTTTGGCAGCCCGGCCGCCACCATGGGACTGGAGTTCGATCAGGAGATCCTCACCGTCAAGGCGCCGACCGAGCGCTGGACCAAGGAGTGGATGTGGATCCCGGGCTTCCTGCTGTTCGGGGCGATCGTCTGGCTGCAGCGTCGCCGCAGCATCAAGGCCGGTTAATCCACCGGGCAGATGAGACAGAGGGCCGCTATTGCGGCCCTCTTTTTATTGCCTTGCCCTCTGCGGCTCTTGCGATGAGCGACAGTCATGGAAAGGGTAAACGGTGGCGAGCGGCCAAAAAAGTGGGGTGACATGTCCATGTCACCCCCTCGCAAATGGCATGTTCCATATTGGAGTCCGGCCACACCGGGTCTCTGTTTCACTTTTCGATAGTTCGCGACCCATCTGACGTGAGCGCCAATTGCAGCGATGCAACCGACCAGCTACCCGTTACAACCTTCGTCCACACGGCAGACAAGCCACCGTGTTTGTCCTTGCAACTGAAATATTACGCATAAAAACAAAATAAAAAACGTTTTTATGCTGATTCCATTCACATCAGAGTACAAAAAACAGCCTTATCATCACCACTAAATTGTTATAAAACAGTAAGATAGATTCATGCATGGTTATTCACCCGCAAAGGGCATCAGCAATGGCTTACACGGCTTTGCGAGATCTCGCACAAAAAATGGCCGCCTCACAGCCAACGCCGCAGTGGCAACCAGTCGCTCAGGCGGGCTATCAGTCGCCTTGACCACCCCTCGGGTTTGCGCGGCAATCCACCCGCCTGCTCCTGCCAGCGAGCCAGCCACGTTCGCAGCGCCTCGCAGATCGGCGGGCAGTGTAGATGCAGCATCAGCTCGGTATTGAGAAACAGCGAGCGGGGATCGAGGTTGAGGCTGCCAAACAGCGCCCGCTCCTCTCCCAGCAGGATCAACTTGGCGTGCAGGCTGCCGTGGCCATGGTCAAACTCGGCGACCCGGATCCCGCGCCGCAGCAACCAGCCGAGATAATGCTGATAGGCACCATAGACCAGTGGCACATCGGTGCTGGCCAGCGAGTTGGTGAGAATGTCGATGGCGACCCCCTGCTGGCGCAGCCGCGCCAGACGGTGCCGGAACCCGCGGGTCAGAATGAGGTAAGGGGTCACCAACCCCAGTGAGCCGGGATTGTCAGCCAGCTGGCGCCAAAGCTGGCGGGCAGTGGTGGGGCGGGAGATCAGCCCCTTGCCGGGACGGTCGAACCACACCTCGGCCCGCCCCTCATGCCATTGCAGCGGCAAATCGCGCTCGTCAAACAGCGCCGCGGGCAGATCGTAAACCGTGGCCACCGCCGGATCCGTCATGGTGAACAAGAAGTCGTTGACCACCTCTATTTCGGCGGGCAGCAGCTCGCGGCGCAGCAGATGGCGGATGGGGTGACTCCAGCGGCTGTGCCAGAACTGCTCGAACCCCTGCGCCATCTGCTGGCACAGTCCCCCCTGACAGGCGAGATCGAGATCCACGAAGGGCGCTTGCAGATCCAGACCGAAGTAGCGATCGCCTATGTTGCGCCCGCCGATCAGCGCCAGCTTGCCATCCACCAGCAGCAGTTTGTTGTGCATCCGGTGGTTGATGCGGCGAAAGCTGAGCAGTCCCTCCAGCAGCAGTGCCAGCGGGCGCCAGCCCCGCAGCCAGAAGGGGTTGAACAGCCGCACTTCGATCCCGGGGTAGTGAGCCACCATCTCCAGAAAGCGGTTGTCACCGGCATAGAGATCATCCACCAGCAGCTGCACCTTGACGCCGCGCCGGGCGGCGTGAAGCAGCTCGCTCAGCAGCAGCTTGCCGCTGCTGTCCTCCTCCCAGCTGTAGTACTGCGCCTGGATCCGCTCTCGGGCATGGCGGATCCAGTGGCAACGCACCTTGAGCGCCAGCAGGGGATCATCGATCAGGGCAAAGGATCCGGGGATCATGGTGTCATCCTGCTGTCATGGCCGGGTGTCATAACGCTGGCGAGCCTCTTCACATATTCAAAAGGAGTTGCTGATGGAACTGCATGATACCCCGATGTTGCGCTATCTGGGCCAGCTCAGCCAGCCAGATCTCATCCCGGCCACCGACCCCGCCCACTGGTTTTTGCAACACAGGGACGGTGGCTGGCAATTGCCGACCGTGCAGGCGACCCTGCCGGTCAACCGGCTCAGGGCTGAGCCGCTTCGATAGCGGCAGCCTTGCCCTCGATC
The DNA here is from genome assembly GCF_040908355.1 of Aeromonas sp. R2-2. Classification (NCBI taxonomy): domain Bacteria; kingdom Pseudomonadati; phylum Pseudomonadota; class Gammaproteobacteria; order Aeromonadales; family Aeromonadaceae; genus Aeromonas; species Aeromonas sp. R2-2. The sequence goes on from NZ_JBFODQ010000031.1 coordinate 139,361, forward strand.
TGGGGCAGGCTGAAACGATAGGCTACGTAGTACTTGTAGATGGTGCCGACATAGTTGATCGGCCCCTGTCCGACTTCGTTGGCCACCAACTGATCCACGTTGCCGAACCAGACGTTGGGATCGAGCCCCAGTTTCTCCGCCTTGCCTCGCAGCGCCTGCACCCGGTTCGGCCCGGCGTTGTAGGCGGCGAGGGCAAACAGGTGGCGGTTGAGCCGATCCAGCTTGGGATCATTGAAGTAGGTATCGAGGATCAACCGCATGTAGCGGCAGGCGGCCTCCACATTGCCCTCCAGCGTGGTGAGTCTGGCGCCGTTGATGCCGACCTCCCGCCCCGTACTGGGTAGCAGCTGCATGAGGCCCACGGCCCCCTTGGGCGAGCGCGCCTTGGGATTGAGGCCGGACTCCTTGTAGCCAAGCGCCGCCAGCATCAGCCAGTCGAGATCGTATTGATTGGCGTACTTCTCCAGCACCTTGCGAATGTTCGCGAGGCGCCCCATGGGGTCCGGCGCCAGGATATTGCTCATCTGATCGCTGCGAACCAGCAACCGGCGCAGGGTCATGTCACTGTAAAGGCTGTTGCGGCTGACACTCGCCAGATAACCATTGACCGCCTTGAGCAGCTCGGGGCTGTTCTTGCGCAGCGCCCAGGCGCTGGTGCCGTTGCTGCGCAGGGGGATCAGCTTGTGGGCCTTGAGGCCGGAGATCATGCCACCCAGCCAGATCCGCCCCTTGTAGCTGTCGGTCACCGTCAGGGGAATAATACCTGCGGCCACCATCTCCAGCAGATCGCCATCCTGCAGATATTCGGGCACCGTCTCGATATAGACGGGGGGCAGCCCCAGCTCGCGAAACAGCCAGTTGAGCTGACGCAGGCTCTCGTAGTAGCTGGAGCTGGCCCGCACCCAGACCCGCCTGCCGGAGAGCTGGGTAATGCGGCTGAAGGCGGGCAGGCTCTGCTGGCTCACCACCCACTCCTCTATGGATGAAATGAGCGGCCGGGAGAAGGCCACCTGTTCACGCCGGGTCGGAGTCACCGTCATGGTCGCCGCCACCAGATCGCCACGCCCCTCGGTCAGATAGTCCAGCAGCTTGTCCTGACGCACCGGGATGTAGACCACCTTGAGTTTGACCTTCTCTTTGGCGAGATAGGTCTTGTTCAGCCAGCGTTCGAACCCTTGCAGCTGATTGACCAGAATGCCGTACTGGGCGCCGCGATCGAGAAAGTAGAAGCCGCGCTCATAGACCACCAGCGCCCTGAGTTCGCGCTTTTGCAGAATGCTTTCGAGGTCCCCGGGTTGGGGCAGACGCTGTGGCTTGAGTTCAGCCGCCAGCAGGGGAAAACAGCAGAGGGCCAGCAGCGCCCAGATCCAGCGTTGCATCACGATGGCTGCCCCTGTGCTGAGGTCACGCCTGCTGCCTGTTGGCAGCTCGGATCACGATAGAGGGTGGGATTGGGGGCAGAGATCCATCGCTGCGTCATGATGTTTACGCCTTCTGTTGGCCGACTCGCGCCGGGCAAAAACGTCTGTGGGATAGAGTAACTATAGAACGCCGACCCACAGCAGAAGGGTCAACACGGCAGGCAAACCTGCCGCGTTATCAGACAACTCAGATAGAGCGGGCCCGCATTTCGAAAATCAGTTTTTCGGCGGTGCAGGTGAATTGCAGGCGGGCTTTCAGGATCACGCCGTTGGCGCCCTGGGTCAGTTCGCTGCTCACTTGAGCTTCGGCAGTGACCTGTTTGGCCAGTGCTTCATAGGCAGCCAGCTTGGCGCGGGCATCAGCCTCGGCAGCGGCTTCAATCACCAGATCCATCACATCGTCGCCTTCGCCGATGATGGTGCCGATCTCGGCAAAACAGCCACAGCTGTCACAGGTTTCGTTCAGTTCAACTTTCTCGTCTACAGACATTTTCTACTCCTACTGCTTATTTCGGATGATTTGCGTCGTCACGCATCGCCTTGCGAAAATCTTTGATGGCGGTACCCAGATCCTCACCTGCACTGGCAAGACGCTTGCTGCCGAAGACCAGCACAACGACCAGCAAGAGGATCAACATATGCCAGATATGAATTCCACCGAGTCCCATAGGGATACTCCCTCACAAAGAGATATCTGTTACTTGTATCAAAATAGAGCGCAGGGATTGTTGGGCAAAATCAAGGCAGGTGCAAGTGAGCAAATAAATCATAGCCAAAAAATAGGGCGACCCAAAGGTCGCCATATTGATTGTGCTACATGTCCCCTCAACCGCTACATCCTGTACCAGTGGTTCATGCGAACCTGAGACCATTCGAGGATAAGATCGCCAAGATATGAAAACAAATGGTATAAATTCATCTTAGAATTGAAGAGGATTCATATCATGCTGCTGGAACAACTGGGTCGCATCGACCTCAATTTGCTGATTATCCTGCAGGTGCTGCTGGAGGAGCGCAACGGCAGCAAGGCGGCACGCCGCCTTCATCTGAGCCAGTCCGCCGTCAGCAAAGCCCTCGGCCGTCTGCGCGATACCTTCAATGATCCCCTCTTCATCCGCTCTGCCTACGGGCTGGAACCCACCGGCCGCGCCCTTGCGCTGCAACAGCAGTTGCAACCCATCCTGCTGTCGCTGGATAACCTGATCCAGCCGCCCGAGTTCGACCCCGCCAGCTCGGAGCGGGAGTTCGTCATCGCCAGCATGGACAGCGCCTTCACCCTGTTTGCCCCGCTCTACCTGAGCGAGCTGAAGCGGCAGGCACCAAGGATCCGCTTGCGTTACGAGGAGTGGACCGAGAACAGTCTGACCGAGATGAGTCAGGGACAGGTGGACATCGCCTTCGCGGTGCGGGAGAACTGCATCAGCTCCGATTATCGGCTCGATACCCTGCCCGACAGCATCTGTCAGCGAGTGCTGGCGGTCGATGATCTCACCTGTCTGGTGCAGCAGCACCACCCCGCGCTGCGAGAGCCCAACTGGAATCTGGAGCACTACCTCAGTTATCCCCATGTGCAGACTTACTGCGAGGGACGGGACCGCTGGATGCTGGATCACAAGCTGGCAGAGCAGGATCTCTACCGGCGTATCGAGGCAACCGTGCCCTCCTTCGAGGCGGCGCTGCGGATGGGGATGCACTCCGACATGATAGTGACCCTCTCCAGGCTCTACGCCCGCCACGCCACCCAGGTCTATCCGCTGTTGCAGTTGCCGCTGCCCATCGGGTTGGACAGCATCTCCCATCTGCTCATCTGGCATCAGCGTCACAGCGAGGATCCGGGCCACCGCTGGCTGCGGGAATTGTTGCTCTCCCTCATCATGAGCAAACTGGAACCCGCTGCGACCACTCACGGGTGACGGCACGCCCTCTCGGCAGGAAAAAAAGAACGGGGCTCTGCGTAGCCCCGTTTCATTTATTTCGGTATGTAAACCGGTCAGCCCTGACCGGTCACCGCCAGATAGTGATGTACCCCGTCCAGCAACATCTGAACCGAGATCATCACCAGCAGCATGCCCATCAACCGCTCCACCGCAGTGAGTCCCCGCTCACCCAGCAGCTTGTTGAATACCTCGTAGAACATCAGGATCACCGCGCTGGCGGCCCAGGCCATAAAGAGCGCCAGCGACCAGTCCACCATCCGGGCCGGCTCCTGATTGGCCAGCAGCATCAAAGAAGCCAAGATAGAAGGACCGGCGATCATCGGGATCGCCATCGGCACCAGGAAGGGCTCCTCGCCCGCCGCCAGCCCGGTCACGCCCCCCTCACTCGGGAAGATCATCTTGATGGCGATCAGGAACAGGATAATGCCCCCAGCAATGCTGACCGCCTCCTGCCGCAGGTTGAGGAAACCGAGGATCTGCTGACCGACGAACAGGAACAGCATCATGATGGCCAGCGAGAAGAGCAGCTCGCGCACCATCACCTTGCGGCGGCGCTTGGGATCGATATGACGCAGGATAGAGAGGAAGACCGGCAGGTTGCCCAGCGGGTCCATGATCAGAAACAGCATGACTGCGGCAGAGAAAGTATCCATACAACGCCCGGGCTACGCCCTGAATAGGGAAAAGAGAGGGGGCGAAATATAGCAAAGGGCGAAGAATTGAGCGAGCGCCATGATGCGCTCGCAGCGGGATTAACCGTGGTTGCAGATCTTGTCGGCACGGGTCTGGAAACCCTCGGCCGAGTCGATGAATTTGCCGCGAGCAGCCAGAAAGTCGATCAGCGCTTCCGCATCCATCTCGCTGGCGCTGCAGGTATGAAAACGGGCCTCGGCACCGAACCGTTCGGCCATCGCCTGTTTCAGGCTGGCACGGGTAAATTGCCCCCCTTGTGCCAACATCATCTCCATCACTTCGTGACCATGAACCGATTGCGACATCTCTCACCTCAATAATGAACATATTTAATGCCAATTAAATATCTCCCCGTCCGGAGGGATCTTGATATAGGCCAATAAATTGCGCATTTCCTGGTCAGGGGAGTGGTCACCGCCACCGCTTTGTCGATAATGTGGCAACCCGCGTCAGGGATCGCTACACTGGCGCCCCTTTTTGGCCATCGCAGACAATGTATAAGGATATTGGCGTCATGCTGTTCCATGGAGAGGCTCTCAAGCCCTGGCAGATCTGGACCCGCCGACCACTCTGGCTCAAGACCCTGATCGGCATGCTGACAGGGGTGGGTCTGGGCGTCGGCTTTGAAGAGCAAGCCCTGTTGCTCAAGCCCCTTGGCGTCCTGTTCGTCAACACCATCCAGATGCTGATGGTGCCCCTCATTTTCTGCTCGGTCATCGCCGGTCTCACCTCGCTGCTCAAGGGCAAGGCCCTCGATCGCATCGGCAGCAAGGCGATCTGCCTCTACTTCTGTTCGACCGCCATCGCCATCTGCATCGGCCTGATGATGGGCTGGCTGCTGGAACCCGGCATGGGTGCCGACATGGGCCCCTATGATCGGGTCGGTATGTCGGAACCACCAACCCTGGCCAGCGTGCTGAGCCATCTGGTACCGAGCAACCCGGTACAGGCGATGGTGGATGGCAAGATCCTGCAAGTGATCGTCTTTGCGGTGGCGCTGGCGGTCGCCCTCAATGCCAGCGGTCGCCGTGGCCGTCCCGCCATCCTCTTCTTCACATCGCTGGCCGAGGGGATGTTCAAACTGACCCAGATGGTGATGGCGCTCGCCCCTTACGGTGTCTGCGCCCTGATGGCCTGGATGACCGGCAAGTACGGTCTCGACCTGCTGCTGCCGCTGCTCAAGGTGATCGGCGCCGTCTACCTCGGCTGCCTGCTGCACGTGCTCGGGGTCTACAGCACCCTGCTGCTCCTGCTGGCACGGCTCAATCCGCTGCACTACTTCAAGAGCATCGTTGACGCTCAGGCGGTGGCCTTCACCAGCAGCTCCAGTAACTCCACCCTGCCCATCAGTCTGGCCTGCGCCGAGAAGCGGCTGGGAGTCTCTCCCGCCATCACAGCCAAGGTGCTGCCCATCGGCGCCACCATCAACATGGATGGCACCGCCCTCTATCAGGGAGTGACTGCGCTGTTCGTGGCTCAGGCATTCGGGGTGGATCTGCACATGGTCGATTATCTGACCATCATCAGCATCGCCACCCTGGCCAGTATCGGCACCGCAGGCACCCCGGGCACCGGATTGATGCTGCTGACCCTGACCCTGACGGCGGTGGGCTTGCCGCTGGAAGGGGTGGCACTGATTGCGGGCATTGACCGGATCCTCGACATGGCGCGCACCACGGTCAATGTTTCGGGGGATATTCTGGTGTCGGTGCTAATCGCCCGCAGCGAAAACGAACTGGATCTGGCGACCTATCACGATGCCAGCGCAGGAGAAGATATCGAGTTCCCGCCGCGCTAGCGGAAGAAAGATCAGCTGTCGTGGGGATCGTGATGACAGCGCCAGCAGACATCGAAGTTGGCGCCGTTCTCCTCCCCGCACTGGCCGCACAGCCAGCCGTTACCCTGACGCTGCTGGTAACGCTCGATGACCCGTCCTGCCTTGCTGCGATCCTCGGCCCGCACCATCAGGGTCACCTGCAACATGTCGACCGGCAGCTCGCCAAGGGCGCCAGACAGCCCCTCGCCATTGAGGCGCACCAGCACCCCTTCCGCCTCCAGCGCCCCTTTCAACGCGTGCGCCTCCAGGGTGTGTGAGGCGCGATAGAGATTGATCCAGTTATCCATAGCTCCCCCTTACAACAACTTGTCGATGCCAAACTCGGCGCCGTTCTCAATCATGAAATCGATGAATGCCCGCAACTTGCGCGGCATCAGTTGCCGCTCCGGAAACAGCAAATAAATCGGCACCCTGGGTTGCTGCCACTCTGGCAGCAGGATCACCAATTCGCCGCTGGCCAGCTCATCCTGACAGAGCATAGCGGGTAACGAGGCCAACCCCAGCCCCGCCTTCGCAGCCTCCCGGGCACAGGTAATATTATTGACCCGAAAACGGGATGGGGGGTCAACCAGCACCTCTCTACCATCCAGCTCGAAGCACCAGTGAGAGGCAAGAAACCCGCTGCTCACCGTCACCCGCTCGAGGTTAGCCAGATCCTCCGGCCGCTCGATGACCGGGCTGCGGGCCAGATAGTCCGGGCTGGCACAGAGCAGCCTCCCGGTGCTCCAGAGTCGGCGCGCCGCCAGATTGGAGTCGCTCATGTCGCCAATCCGCACCACCGCATCCAGCCCTTCGCTGATGGGGTCCACCACCCGGTTGGTCAGCTCCAGCTCCACCTGCAGGGCGGGATAGGCCTGCAAAAACTTGGCGACCAAGCGCCCGACCACCAGTTGCCCCGTCTCGATGGGCACCGCCAGTTTGAGGGTGCCGGTCACCTCCTGCTGGCTGGCGCTCAGCATCAGCTCGGCTTCGGTCAGGGCATCGACCGCCTTGCTGCAGTGCAGGTAGTACTTCTCCCCCTCCTCGGTCAAGGTGAGCTGACGGGTGGAGCGATAGAGCAGACGCACTCCGAGCCGCTGTTCCAGTTCGGCGATGCGGCGGCTGACCATCGCCTTGGTCATCCCCAGCTCGCGGGCGGCCCCCGTAAATGAGCCCTTGTCGACGATACGCACCAGAATTAACGCGGCATTGAGATCCATTGTTGCACCAGTGAAACTGTATATCTCGTGAACCAATACTAATCGAAACAGTTGACCAGTGTTAGCCTGCGCCCCTTAAGTTCAGGAATCACAAAAATGAGTCAACACAAGAAAATTCCCCTGCTGGCAGCCATGATATTGGCGCTGCTCGGTCTGCTGTTCGCCGGTTACTGGTATCTTCACGGCCGCTATTTTGAAAGCACCGACAACGCCTATCTGCAAAGTGAAGTGACCGGGATCAGCTCCAAGCTGCCCGGCTATATCCGCGAAGTACTGGTTACCGACAACCAGCCGGTCAAAGCGGGCCAGCTGATCGCCCGGCTCGATGATCGCGAATACAAGACCAGGGTCGCGGAAGCGGAAGCCGACCTGCGCCTCAATCAGGCGACGGCCGAAAATCTGGCTGCCACCCGCACCCAACAACTGAGCCTGATCCAGCAGGCCGAGGCCAAGGTCGCCTCCGCCAATGCCGAACAGCTGCGCGCCAGCCAGCAGGTCAACCGGATCAGTCAGCTCAACCAGCGCCACTACAGCTCGCAAGACAGTCTGGACGAGGTGCGGGCCGGCCTGCAGGTCAATCAGGCGCAAGCCCGGGAGGCCCAAGCCGCCCTGCAGGCGGCCCGTGAACGACTGCTGGTACTGGATGCCGAGCGCAAACAGAATCTGGCCAAGCTGGCATTGAGCGAAGCACAACTGGAGCAGGCCAAGCTGGAGCTAGGTTATACCGAGCTGCGGGCGCCGGCCGATGGCATCATCGGCAAGCGCAGCCTGCGGGAAGGACTCTACGTCCAGTCCGGCATGCAGGTCGCCAGCCTGGTGCCGCTGCAGCAGGTGTGGGTCGAGGCTAACTTCAAGGAGACCCAGCTCGCCCATATGCAGCCGGGCCAGAAGGTCGAAGTGGTGCTCGATGCCTACCCGGATCAACCGGTCGAGGGGGTCATCGACAGCCTGGCCCCAGCCACCGGCGCCAAGTTCGCCCTGCTGCCACCGGAGAATGCCACCGGCAACTTCACCAAAATCGTGCAGCGGGTACCGGTGAAGATCCGCATCCCCGAGCCGGGCCCGCTGGCAGGCAAGCTGCTGCCGGGTCTCTCGACCGAAGTGATCGTGGATACCCGCACTCCTGATCCCGTGGTGGCTGCCAACTGATGGAACCCATTCCACGTCGCAACTGGATCGCGGTCATGGGGGGCCTTATCGGCGCCTTTATGGCCATCCTCGATATCCAGATCACCAATGCCTCCCTGAAGGACATTCAGGGGGCCCTGTCGGCCACCCTGAGCGAGAGCTCCTGGATCTCCACCTCCTATCTGGTGGCGGAGATGATCGCCATCCCCCTGAGCGGCTGGTTGAGCCGGGGGCTGAGTGTGCGCCGCTACCTGCTCTGGACCACCGGCGCCTTTATCGCTGCCTCCGTGCTCTGCTCGTTCAGCTGGAACCTCACCAGCATGATCGCCTTCCGGGCGCTGCAGGGCTTCACCGGCGGGGCGCTGATCCCGATGGCCTTTTCCCTCATCGTCACCCTGTTACCGCTACAGAAGCGGGCCACCGGCATGGCCCTGTTTGGCCTCTGCGCCACCTTCGCCCCCGCCATCGGTCCGACCCTCGGCGGCTGGCTCACCGAGCAGATGTCGTGGCACTACATCTTCTATCTCAACGTGCCACCGGGACTGCTGGTGATGGCTATGCTGGCCCACGGGCTTGATAAAAAACCGGTTGACTGGGCCGTGATCAAGCGGGTAGACCTCATCGGGATTGTCACCATGGCGCTTGGCCTCGGCTTGCTGGAGGTGGTACTGGAGGAGGGCAACCGGGAGGACTGGTTCGGCTCAAGCTTCATCGTGCGACTGGCAGTCATTTCGGCGGTGGCGCTGGTGTTCTTCGTCATCAGCCAGCTGATCCGCCGTCACCCGCTGGTCAATCTGCGGCTGCTGCACAACCCGCGCTTCGCGCTGGCCTGCTTCGCCTATCTGATCCTCGGCATGGCGTTGATGGGATCCATCTATGTGCTGCCGCTCTACATGACCCAGATCCACAACTACAACGCGCTGGAGATCGGCGAAGTCCTGATGTGGATGGGACTACCGCAACTGCTGGTGCTACCGCTGGTGCCCAGGCTGACCCACAAGATAGACCCGCGCTATCTGGTGAGCTTCGGCTTCCTGATCTTCGCCGTCAGCTGCTTTATGAACGTCAACATGAGTGCCGACTACGCCGGGCCGCAGCTGATCCAGTCGCTTATCGTGCGGGCGCTGGGGCAGCCCTTTATCATGGTGCCGCTCTCCCTGGTCGCCACCGCCAGCCTGAGCCACGACGAGATCCCCTCCTCCTCGACCCTGCTCAACGTGCTGCGCAACCTCGGTGGTGCGTTCGGTATCGCCATCATCGCGACCATGCTCGATAACGATACCCGCACCCATGTGCTGCAGATTGGCAGCACTCTGGCCGCCAGCAGTATCGAGGGGCAGAGCTATCTGCTGCAGCTGGCCCAGAGCATGATGGCGCAGGGTTCAGGCCCCGAGATTGCCCAGCAGCAAGCCCACGCCATGCTGGCCAATACCATCAACCGGGAAGCGGCCATCATGGCCTACAACCAGGTGTTCTACATCATGGGGATCTTCCTGCTGATCGCCAGCGCACTGATGCTGTTGCTCAAATCCCCCGCCCCACGGGCAGCAGATGCCGAACCGCTAGAGGCGTGAAAAACGCCGGGCATAAAACGAAAAACGGGCAAGCGCCCGTTTTTCGTTATCTGTTGCCTGTACTCAACCGCATGGCGTTATCCCGCCAGCGACCCCGCAATCAGGAATTGCGCCGCAAAGTAGCTACTCATCACCCAGGCGCGGGCGTGGGGAAAGGGGCAGCGGAAGCGATCGAGCGCCAGCATGCTGTCGGAGAAGAGGAACATCAGCGCCCCCACCAGAGCGGCGGCAGAACCAGCAGTGAGAGAGGCGTGCCAGGCACCGGCGGCCACCCAGGCCATGCCAATGATCACCAGCATGTAGCAGAAGACCGGGATCCGCATCTCCCCAAGCTTGCCCCACAACAGGCCGAATACCATGCCGGCGATCAGCAACAGCAGCAAACCATCCACCAGATTGAGCAACAACGGCCCCTGAGCAAAACCGACGATATAGCAGAGATGCGCGACAAGAAATGCCGCCAACCCCTGAATGAAGCGATCGCTTGGCAACATCAGCAGCACATCGCCCGCCAGCGAGAGGCAGAGGCCGAGCAGGATCCAGGCGTGTGAACCATCGTGGTCATAACTCTGGTAGCCGAACGCCAACGCGATGATAAGCAGCATGGTCAGCGGCTTGCTGATATAGAACTGGCGGCTGTCTGAACCGTAGGCAGCACGGATGTGCCACCAACCTGAAGCGATGATCAAGAAACTCAATAACATGCCCTGCTCCTCACCTGTTGCTCGCAGTCATACGGCAACCTTTTTTATCATGGTGCAGGGTAACAAATTCCCTCCCCCAGTGGCAGGGGTGCTGATCAAATGGACAGACTAAGCCTAAAGTCTAATTGCCGCCCCGAGTAGTTCAGGGCATAAGTGACGGGTCTGGAGGATCACCATGGAAGAAGCTATGAAGAACTATCTGCCCGCCATCGATATCATGATGTGCCATCTGGGGATCAGCTTTGAGCAGGCCTGCGAACAACTGGGTCTCAGCCAGCAGGAGCAACAGGCACTGGATCAGTTGCAGCAACAGCAGAGCCAAACCAACTAGCCCGTTCAAACATGCATACCAAAGAGAAGACCGCCAGCAGGCGGTCTTCTCTTTTAGTCTGTGTGATACCTCGGCAAGGCATCATGCAATGCCTGCCAGCAGGCGACTCCAGTTGCGTTTACCAGCGATGAAGCCGTCCCGCAGGGCCCGATACTCCAGTTGCAGCTTGAGATGGTCATAGCGCGCCAGCGCCTTGCGCTTGCGCAGCTCCAGCAGCCGCTTGCGACTGGCATAATAGTGTTGCAACTGCTGGCTCAGCTTGTCGTACTCCTCCTGCAGCAGCGCCTGCCACAGTTCGCGATCTTCCTGCTTGCGCAACTTGGCTTGTGCCCGTTTCAGCTGCATCTGCAGCCGGGCCTGTTCGATACGCTCCTCCGGCGAGGATCTGAGATCCCCCGCCAGACCACACCAAGAGGCGAGCCGGATCAACCACTTGGTCGGATCGAACTGCCACCAGTGAATGCCGTTGCGGTAGTCATTCTCGAACAGGTGGTGAAAGTTGTGGTACCCCTCGCCAAAGGTGAAAAAAGCCAGGATGCCGTTATCGCGAGCGGTATTGCGGTCGGTATAGGGCTGACTGCCCCAGATGTGGGCCAGCGAATTGATGAAGAAGGTGGTGTGGTGAGTCATCACCATTCTCAGCACGCCCGCCAACAGCAACATGCCGAGCAAGTCCCCGTGCCACAGGCCAAGCAGCAGCGGCAGCCCCAGATTAGCCGCCAGCGCCAGCGTCAGATAGTGACGGTGCTGAAACGCGACCACCGGGTTGTTTTGCAGGTCACGCACATTGCTGTAATCACCATAGCGATCTCCTTGATGCTCCCGCAACATCCAGCCGATGTGGGAATACCAGAAGCCGCGCCCCGCGCTGTAGGGGTCTTTATCGTTGTCATCCACATGACGATGGTGACGGCGGTGATCGGCCGACCAGTGCAGGGCCGAATTCTGTAGCGCCAACGCACCGCCGATGGCAAACAACCACTGCAAAGCGAGGTGCGCCTTGTAGGCCTTGTGCGACCAGAGCCGGTGATAGCCTGCGGTGATGGAGAGACCACTAAGGCAGAACAACAACAGGAAACTGGCCCACTGCCAGAGATCGTAACCGTGGCTCACGCCGTACCAGGGCACGACAATCAACGCCACTATCCCGGAGAGGGAGAACAGCAGGGTATTGGTGAAAATAATGGGGGGTCTGGCCATCTCATTGCATCCTTTCAGCGAACAGCTGTTAGCCATTTTCTATGGTGATTTCCTCACGGTCAATGGTAAAAAAGTAGGATACAAACCTGATCCTGAGGCGCCTTCGGGTTATCATTTGGCCTCAATAAGCTGAAGGTGACTGATTTCGTGGGTATTCGCGCTCAACAAAAAGAAAAAACTCGGCGTACATTGATCGATGCTGCATTCAGCCAACTGTGCGCCAATCGGAGTTTCTCCAATCTCAGCCTGCGGGAAGTCGCTCGTGAAGCGGGTATCGCTCCTACTTCTTTCTATCGCCACTTTCGCGATATGGAGGAACTGGGCCTGACCCTGGTTGACGAAGGAGGTCTTACCCTGCGCCAACTGATGCGACAGGCACGCCAGCGCATTGCCGGTGGTGGCAGTGTCATCAGCACCTCGGTGCAAACCTTTATGGAGTTCGTCGAGAACAACCCCAACATCTTTCGGCTGCTGCTACGGGAACGCTCCGGCACCTCGGCCGCCTTTCGTCAGGCGGTGGCTCGCGAAATCCAGCACTTCATTGCCGAGCTAACCGATTATCTGGAAGCCACCACCGAAGCACCACGGGAAGATGCCTACATCCAGGCAGAAGCCATGGTTACCATCGTCTTCAGTGCCGGTGCCGATGCGCTCGACATGACCAGCGAAGAGTGCCGGGCACTCTCCGACCGAACAATTCGCCAACTGCGGATGATCGCCATGGGCGCCGAGGTACAAAACCAGAAGCGCCGTGAACCTCACCCATGACCACAGGATGGAGAACGACATGCCTGAACAGCTTATGATCCCGAAAAAACCGCTTGCCATGGCCATGCTGATTGGTATCTGTGGCGATGCTTCTCTGGCCGTGCTGACCAACTCGGTCGTGCCTTTCTCCTTCTTCCCGCTGATTACCCTCTGGCTGGCGGCCTATCAGCTGTTCCAGCACTATCGCCATGAACCCATGGTGGGCAACACTCCCATCTGCACCCTGCTCTGCTTCTTTATCGGTGTCTTCGGCCACTCCGCGCTGCTCAAGGTGCAATACCCGGAGCTTGGCAGCAACTTCTTCTCCCTGATCATGATGCTGCTGTTACTGGCGGCCCTCTCCATCAAGCTCGGCCTGAGCATTGGCAACAAAGAGAAGCCCTGATAAATCGACCTAGTGATGGTAATCAGCTGATAGATAAAACAAATAGGCCTTTCCGTCGGGAAGGCCTATTTGCTTAAACGGTACCTGATTAATCCGGCAATCTCGGTATTCCCAACCTAGCCAAGCTGCTGGGCTTTAAGATCGACGTGCAAATGGAAGAGGGGGTGGTCAATATGGAACTTCCCTGCAACCAGCAGGCGGCAGAAGGCTGATTTGGCCGCCTGTAAACTCGCTCAAATGGCTGATAAGGCTCGGATATAGCCAGAAAATGGTGGACATAACCGGCTATCTGGCCATCCTTCCGACAGGTAAAAACGAGCCATTGGCTGGTTTAACAAGCTAAAAACACAAAAGCCCGGTCGTGAGACTGGGCTTTGACGTTCGTTCTGGTATGCAAATCTGTGGGTCTTATGGACAAAGTCGCCCATAGCAAAAAGGCCTTCCCAATCGGGAAGGCCTTCAAATTAGTGGCGGAGCGGACGGGACTCG
>NZ_JBFODQ010000032.1:0-3977 GCF_040908355.1 Aeromonas sp. R2-2
GGCAGGCGCTGCTCGCCAGCGGCTGCGCGGGGGAAGGGCAGAGCGCCGAGCTGCAGGCCCCCATTCGCATCGTGGCGCTGGGGGAGGGCAACCTTATCCGCAGCCAGCGCTATCGGTTGCAGCCCAAGGTGCTCGGCGGTGTCGGCAAGCCAGCTTGGTTTCTCAACGGCCAGCGGCTGCGCTGGGACGGGGATCAGGTGCTGAGTGTGGCGGGTCGTTATCAGCTGGTGGTGGTGGACGAGGCGGGTAACAGCGATCGCATCGAGTTTCGCGTGGTGCATCCTGACAGTGATGCCGGCACCATCACCCGTTGAGCGTTTTGCCGACAGCCATTGAGGTGAATGTAATTAACTATTTGAAATGCATCAATATTTGATTGGATGAATTAATTTGTGAATAATTACGAATTCATTCAAATCCAATCGGGAGTTCTCTTTTGCTGCGTGTTCTGTGTCCCTTGCTGGTGCTGATGAGTTCGGGTTGTGCCACAACCAATCATGGTGATCACCATGTTTCTCCTGAACGTACCGGGTTCTATTCACCTTTCGAACCTGCTTCCGATAGTTTTGCGCGTTGCTATCAGAAACAGTTTGCCTGTACCCCTGCCAATATCCGCCGTGACAGGGCGATGGAGGCGCGCAGGCAGGCGCAAGAGCGGGCCAATCACCGGGGTGATGATTGGTAGGCCGCAGAAAACGAGAGGGGTTGGCAGATGCCAACCCCTTTTTCATTCCGCCAATTCAGCCCTGTTGGCGCAGATGACCGAGCCGGGTGAAGAAGTGCTGGCTCTTGCGCTGGTGAAAGTGGCTCTTCTTGATGGGATGGAAGATGAGGTTGCTTTCGGGATGGCTCGCTTTTAACTGGTGGAGCATTGCCACGGCGGGCAGGCTGGTGCTGACCAGGGTGGTGAGTGGCATGCTGATGGTCTCGGGGCCGAGCAGTTGATTGAGCCCTTGCTGAGCCTGCTCAAAGCGGGTCAGGGCCGCCGGGTCGGCATAGCCGCTCCCCAGCATGGTGAGCAGGTTGTCGAGGGCCAGATTAAATTCGGCCAACTGCTGGCGAAAGCCGCTGCGCCCGCGCAGAGCGATAAGCTCGGCGAAAGAGATCTCGCCGAGGTGAGTGGGTACTTGCAACGGGATCTCGAGGTGGAAGCAATCCTGCCCGCCCCGGTTGTGGTAGCGGGATTCGAGCAGATGGAGCAGGCGGTCCAGATAGTCGTGATCGGTAATAAGCGCCCCGTCATTGGCGAGTGCCCACTCACGGGCGAGACGCATGGAGAGCAGATTGGCAAAGCGTCGTGCCATTCTGATCCCACCCTCATCCCGGGTCGCAAAGCCGTGAGTCAGGCAAAAGCCGTGCAGCCGTTCCAGCCCCGCCTGATCCGGGCAGAAGCAGTCGTGGTTGGCCTCCTGACGCCAGCGACCAATCAGCTCCTTGTTGCCAAACACCTTGTGGCGGACGAAATCGGGGGCCACCAGGCCGCTTATCTGGCACTCCAGTTGCGGGGTAATGGCGGCAAAGAAGGCGGCATCGGGCCGCTCAGCCAGCAGATCGGTCTGCTGTTGAAGGGTATCGAGCAGGGCGGTGAGACCGCTCTTTTCGCTGACGGTGAAGACAAAGGCAAGCCGCTCCAGATAGAGCAAGGCAAATTTGAGCCAGAGCTCGTCGCGTACCTCCATGCCGGGGTAGTAGATATAGGTCTTCATCGGATCAGTCTGTTGTCAAAAATCTGGCGAGGCGCAGGGTCGGGAATATACGCAAGATTGGCGCTGCACGGCAAACACTGCGTGGGGTAATGTGAGCAAACGCTCATCCAGTAGGCGCTGGCCACAAAGTTCTGATATAATTCGCGCCCTTAAATCAAGGTCACCCGAGTCATTACCATGAAGTTCATTATCAAGCTGTTCCCGGAAATCACCATCAAGAGCAAGTCGGTTCGCCAGCGCTTTATCAAGATCCTGCAGGGCAATATCCGCAATGTCCTGCGCCGCTTCGACGACGATGCCCGCGTACGGATGGATTGGGACAAGCTGATCGTGAGCTCCCGCAACGACCAGTTCCGCGAGCAGGCTATCGAAGCTTTGGCCTGTATTCCGGGCATTCAGGCCTTCCTCGAGGTACAAGCCAGCAAGTTTACCGATCTGCACGACATCTTCGAGCAGGTGAAAGCCGTATGGGGCGACCAGCTCAAGGGCAAAACCTTCTGCGTGCGCGCCAAGCGCCACGGCAAGCACGAGTTCTCCTCCCTCGAGGTTGAGCGCTATGTTGGCGGTGGACTGAATCAGCACTGCGAAAGCAACGGTGTGCGCCTCAAGAACCCGGATGTGAAGATCAACCTCGAGATTGACGGCGAAGAGCTCTTCATCGTCAGCGCCATCCATCAGGGCCTGAGCGGCATGCCCATCGCGACCCAGGAAGATGTGCTGAGCCTGCTCTCCGGCGGTTTTGACTCAGGCGTGGCGTCGTTCCAGTTCATCAAGCGCGGCTGCCGGGTGCACTACTGCTTCTTCAATCTGGGCGGTGCTGCCCACGAAATCGGCGTCAAGCAGGTGGCCTACCACCTGTGGAACCGTTTCGGCTCCTCCCACCGGGTACGTTTCACCGCTGTGGACTTCGAGCCGGTGGTTGCCGAGATCCTCGAGAAGATCGACAACGGTCAGATGGGCGTGGTGCTCAAGCGGATGATGATGCGTGCTGCCGCCAAGGTGGCCGATGAATTCCAGATCCCGGCGCTGGTGACCGGCGAGTGTGTGGGTCAGGTATCCAGCCAGACCCTCACCAACCTGAACGTGATCGACCGGGTGACCGACAAGGTGATCCTGCGCCCGCTCATTACTTGGGACAAGCCGGATATCATCAACGAAGCCCGCCGTATCGGCACCCTGGAGTTTGCCGAGACCATGCCGGAGTATTGCGGTGTCATCTCCAAGAAGCCGACCGTGAAGGCCGAGCTCTCCCGCATTGATGAGGAAGAGGCCAATTTTGACTTCTCCATTCTGGACAAGGTGGTCTCCGAGGCCCGTTACCTCGATATCCGCCGTATCGGTGAAGAGACTGCCGCTGAAGTGCAAGAGGTGGAAACCACCCAGGTGCTGGGCGCTGACGAGGTGATCCTGGATATCCGCTCTACCGATGAACACGATGAGAAGCCGCTGGTGGTGGAAGATCGTGAAGTGCTGCATATCCCCTTCTTCAAGCTGGCCACCGCCTTTGGTGATCTGCCCAAAGAGAAGACCTACCTGCTCTACTGCGATCGCGGTGTGATGAGCAAGCTGCAGGCGCTCTATCTGAAAGAGAAGGGCTTTGACAACGTCAAGGTGTACCGCCCGTAAGCGTGTTTTTTACCTTCAATAAAAAAATCCGGCCAATGTGCCTAATGCCGATCAGTTAAGGATCCATTGACCGATCCTTCTGTTGTGTGAAAATCCGAAACCTGTTGATTGGTTTCGGATTTTTTATGCGTATCGCTCACGCTCTCGACTTCCTCCACGCCAGCAATGCTGCCCAGTTTGAGTCACTCTCAGACCTCATTGCTCCCGAGCTCAGCACAACGCTGCTCGCCGAAGAGGATGTCGTGACCCTGCGTCGCCGCCGTATGCCCATGGATCGTCTGGTCTGGGCCATCATCGGCATGGCTATCTCCACGCCAGCAATGCCGCTCAGTTTGAGTCACTCTCTGACCTCATTTCTCCCGAGCTCATCACGATGCTGCTCGCCGAAGAGGATGTCGCGACCCTGCGTCGCCGCCGTATGCCCATGGAGCGCCTGGTCTGGGCCATCATCGGTATGGCTATCTTCCGCCATGTTCCCATGACCCAGCTGGTCAATCAGCTCGATATCCTGTTGCCCGAGGACCGTCCCTTTGTCGCCCCCAGCGCCTTTCTGCAAGCTCGCCAAAAACTGGGGGACAAGAGCATCGAACGCCTGTTTCACGAGACCGCTTCGCGCTGGCACCAGCAGGCCAATCATCCCGGCTG
>NZ_JBFODQ010000033.1:0-55494 GCF_040908355.1 Aeromonas sp. R2-2
AAAAAAATGGCATGGACGCTGCTAAAGGTTGGTCGAGTGCTATCTCGTTTAACCAACCTATTTAGGAGCATACCCATGCCAACTCCATGTTATATCAGCATCGAAGGTAAAACCCAGGGCAATATCACCGCAGGTGCCTTCACCTCCGATTCCGTCGGCAACATCTTCGTACAAGGTCACGAAGACGAGATGCTGGTACAAGAGTTCCAGCACGTTGTGACTGTCCCGACCGACCCGCAATCCGGTCAGCCGGCTGGTCAGCGTGTCCACAAGCCGTTCAAGTTCACCGTTGCGCTGAACAAAGCCGTGCCGCTGATGTACAACTCCCTGGCTTCCGGCGAGATGCTGCCTAAAGTGACCCTGAAGTGGTACCGCACCTCCGTTGAAGGCAAGCAGGAGCACTTCTTCTCTACCGTGCTGACCGATGCCACCATCGTTGACATCGACTGCCAGATGCCGCACTGCCAGGACCCGGCGAAGTCTGACTTCACCCAGCTTATCCAGGTCTCCATGGCTTACCGCAAGATTGACTGGGAGCACACCGTTGCCGGTACTTCCGGTGCGGACGACTGGCGCGCGCCCATCGAGGCGTAAGCCTTGCTTCGGTACTTTGGTATTCCTTGTAAGTAGTAATGTGTCTTTGAGCCGGTTGTTCAACCGGCTTCTTGTACTGTGCATTTTCTCCAGCCTGGCCAACGGGTTGGCTGGAGCTTTTCTGTTTTGCCATCCCCCTGCCGGGGTTTGATGCCCTGCCGGTGAGTGCGGAGGGATGGCAAAGCACTAAAGGGTGTCCTGTGATGCAGACCCGAACCGCTCGTAACCTGTTAACCCCCTTATCTTTGGTGGCCCTTGCGGCACCGGAGAGGGCGGTAGCGTGGCTGCGCGGCGAGGGAGTGTATGGGCGCGAGAGTTGGCAAGGGCTCAGGCACAGCTTGGCCGTGACAAGAGGGAAAAGCCATGGCTAATCAAACCGGATTGCAATTTACCGTCAAGGTGGGAGCGTTGCCCGAGAGCACCTTCGTGGTGGCCAGTTTTCAGCTGGATGAGGGGCTGAACCGGCCGTTCAACTTGCAGTTGGAGGTGGCAAGTAGCCAGCCTGATGTTGACTTTGGCGCCGTGCTGGACCAGCCCTGCGAGCTGATGGTGTGGTACAACGGCGAGCTGCAACGCCGCGTATGCGGGGTAGTGAGCGAGTTTGCCCAAGGGGACAGCGGCTTTCGCCGCACCCGTTACAGCCTGCAAGTCAAACCGGCCCTGTGGCGGCTGGGCCTGCGCCAGAACTCCCGCATCTTCCAGGCGCAAAAGCCCGACGAAATCCTCAGTATCCTGCTGCAAGAACACGGCATTACTGACTACGCCTTTGCGCTCAAGAACGAGCACGCCCAGCGCGAATACTGCGTGCAGTATCGGGAGACCGACCTCGATTTCGTGAATCGCCTCGCAGCCGAAGAGGGGCTCTTCTACTTCCACGAGTTTGAAGCAGGCAAGCACCGCATCGTCTTTGCTGACGATGCGGCAGCCCTGACCGCCGGCCCCGAGCTATTTTTCAACCTCGGCAACCGCTCGCTGGAACAAGGTCCCTATGTGCGCCAGTTCCACTACCGCGAGGCGGTGCGCCCCTCGGATGTGGAGCTCAAGGACTACAGCTTCAAGACGCCGGCTTATGGCCTCTCCCATAAAAAGCAGGGGGCAGAGCTCGAGCATCAGCGCGATACCTACCAGCACTTCGACTATCCGGGCCGCTACAAGCAGGACCCGAGCGGCAAGGCGTTTGCACAACACCGGCTCGATGCCCTGCGCAATGACGCGGTAGCGGGCAGCGGCAAATCCAACAGCGCAGCCCTCTTGCCGGGACAAAGCTTCGCGTTGACCGAACACCCGAACGGCAGCCTCAACAGCGATTGGCAAATTGTCCATATCCGCCACACCGGTGAGCAGCCGCAAGCCCTGGAAGAAGAGGGGGGCAGCGGCCCCACCGTCTACCACAACGAATTTGGCGTAGTGAAAGCGAGCACTACCTGGCGTGCCCGCATCGGCAGCCCCGAGGCACCCCACAAGCTCATGGTGGACGGCCCGCAAATCGCGATAGTGGTCGGCCCCGAGGGGGAGGAGATTTACTGCGACGAGCATGGCAGGGTGAAGCTGCAGTTCCCGTGGGACCGCTACGGCAGCTCCAACGACCAGAGCTCCTGCTGGGTGCGGGTGAGTCAGGGCTGGGCCGGTGGCCAGTACGGCATGATGGCCATCCCGCGCATCGGCCATGAGGTTATCGTCTCATTCCTCGAAGGTGACCCCGACCAGCCTATCGTGACGGGTCGCACCTACCACGCCACCAACCGGCCGCCGTATGAGCTGCCAGCCAACAAGACTCGCACCGTGCTGCGCACCGAAACCCACAAGGGCGAGGGCTTCAATGAACTGCGTTTCGAAGACCAGGCTGGGCAGGAAGAGATTTATATCCATGGTCAGAAAGACCTGAATGTTCTCATCGAGAACGATGCCGCTTGGCATATCAAGCACGACGAGCATCGGGATATCGACAACGAGCGGGTCACTCGCATCAGAAAAGTGCCGGGCAAGGATGGCGCTCCGCCCAGCCTCGGCAATGACCACCTGACAGTTGAAGGTGAAAAACGCGACCACATCAAGGCGGACTATTCACTGACGGTGGATACCTCCATGCACCAGAAGCTAGGCCAATCTCTCTTGGTGGAAGCGGGTGAAGAGGTGCATATCAAGGTGGGTGACAAGCTGGTGCTGGAGGCGGGCTCCGAGATCACCCTCAAGGGCGGCGGTAGTTTTGTGAAAGTTGACCCGAGTGGTATCAAGCTGGTCGGCCCCGCCATCAAACTCAATGCCGGCGGCAGCCCAGGAGCTGGCTCTGGCTGGGCAGGAAAAAAACCGATTGATCCTAAAATGCTACAGTCGATATCAGTCTCTAGAGAGACTGTATTTCAAAAAAGCGCCTTACGTTTTGCAGCAGAGCATGCAAATTTTTTTATGAGCGAACAGTTTATGGGGGCGCAATATGTCATTAAGGATGCCCAAGAAAATACGGTTTCATCTGGTCGTATCAGTGAGGATGGCAAACTCCCCTCATATATACATGAGGGCTCCCCGCAAGAAATGACTCTCTATCTTGGAGAATTAACATGGACAAGCCAAGAGTTGCCATGGGGTGACGTTATCGAGGAGAATGAAACAGATGATAGTGATGATGAGTGGAGTGAACTTGATGAGCATTATCTGGCAATGCTGGATGATGATAGTGGTAGTTTACTGACTGCTTGGGATCATGATGAAATTTTTAAAGAGGTTTGAGCGATGAGTCAATGGATTGCTTGCCTGTATGATGGAAAAACAAAAACAGCTCAATATCAGGGGCCTAAAGGTACGTGCCTGCTAAGGAAGGGGGGGACTTTGCCCTGGCGAACGAATAATCCTGGTAATCTCAGGCCCAGAATGGTTAATGGAAAGCCACAACCTAAAAAAGTTAAGAGTCATATTGGATTTGCAAAGACAGATAGTAATGGTTTTTTTCTTATTTTTCCTAGTTATGAAGTCGGGTTTGCAGAGTTAAAGAAAAATTTGCTTCGTATGCATGGTGATAAAACCGTAGAAAATGGAATCAGAGCGTATGCTCCGTCTCATGAGAACAATACATCGAAATATATATTTGATCTAGAAAAACTATCAGGTGTTTCTCGTTCAAAAGTCATAAATAGATTAAGTGCTTCCGAACTCGATGATGTTGCCCATGCTATAGAGGTTATTGAGGGTTATCATAATGAAAAGGATACTCGTAAGGAAGTAACTACAAAACTTAGTAATGTTGTTGTGAGTGATGGCTCCAGACCTATTTCCGGTCAAGCTGTAGTCTTGAAAAGTGGGGGTATTCAGAAAGAATTTATTACAGATGAACGTGGTTTGGTACCTCCTATACCCCATATTGTATTTACATGTTCAATAAACGTATGCGTTCCTAATCCTATTGATGGCTCCATGAAGGAAATTGCTGTTATTGAGCCTAGTGGTCCGGCAAAAAATGTTTTAGCTGTTTTTGATGGTATTGTTGCAAAAGCAAAAACTATGCCTTTAGATCCACCAGTAGGGCAATCATTACCTGAACGTAAAAAATTTCAGTACACAATAAAGTCAGGGGACACCCTATGGCATCTTGCCAAGAAATATAAATCTAATGTGGATGCCATAGTTAAAGCTAACAATATAAAGGATCCTGCTAGAGTCTACCCTGGAACCAAGATATGGATATTGCCAAAAGCTAATAATAGCACTGAACTAATTAGCGCTCAGTCTACAGTGCCCAAAAAAATCCAATCTAAACCGACTGTATCTACAAGCACAGGCGCTGGGAAAAAGCCTAACAAAACGGTAGCAACAGTGGCTGTTGAAACTACGAGGGATAGCAAAGGCAAACCCTTAGCTACGATACCAATGAGTGAGGAAGAGGTGCCTTGGATGGGGATTGCTATTAGAGAGGCAAAAAAATGGCATGGCACCAAAGAAAAAAATATTACTGATAATTATCATGCCTTAACTGGCAATGCATGGATTAAGAGTCTGTCTGGTACTAGTAATGCTTGGTGTGCTTCTTTTGTTAGCTATTGTCTACAAGAAGCAGGCTATGCAAAACCAAAAAACTCTCAGAGGGCGAAGTCTTTTCTTGAAGATACTTCGAGGTTTGTGGAGATAAAAGAGCCTATATATGGCTGTATTGCATATGGTCAATCACATGTGACTTTTTATTATAGTGATGGTGGTAATGGGACTATAATAGGTTTAGGTGGTAATCAAGGGGATACTATTAAGTTTTCGAAATTTAAAGGAATGAGATATGTTGTGCCCGTCTCATATTATGAAAAATATAAAAAAACAAAAATTAATGCGGCGAGGGAATTTGATGTAGATGAGTTAAATAAAGTTATTTCGATAAATGAAAAAACTCAAAGAAATGAGAGTAGAAGATGAATAGATTTATTTTTTATTTTCCTTTGTTATTTGTGGTGTTTTCATTATCTGCTTTTGAGGTTAAGCTAGATGATGAATACTCATTCTTATTTGTAGTGAAGAAAAACAATCTAGATGTAAAGATGACAGCGAAATCTATAGGAAATGGAAAGGTAGATTTTGAGGTTAATGATTATATCTATAATTGTGAGTTAGACTCAGAGTTGTCTTTGATTAAAACATCTTTGGAAAGAAAATTTATAGGTGGAGTTCAAACTACCCTTTTCGCCTATCGTATAGGCTGTTTCGGGGGAATTGATCCTACCCCAATAAAATATTTTGCATTTCAACACGGTGTTAAATATGCTCTCAGAGGTGAAGAAACTATACAAACACCAAATGGAAGTTATGGGGGAGAGAGGGGGCCTATACCTGGACTGAATCTTAAAAAGAATACTATTCTTTATAAATACATGCAAGATAGATGGAAGGACATATCACTACGTAAGTATGAGGAGTAATTGGCTTTGATTCCGGAACCTTGCAGGGGTATAAAAATAAAAACTGCTGATGTGTTAAATGCAGGGTTTCGAATTAATCTTAAAAAGAAGTGTACAGTTCCAGTTATCACCTGACTCCGGCTTCAACCGTTTTTCACTCTACTTTAGTGCGCACCTCTGTTGATATTATTTTAAGGTCGCTTTACAGCTAAGTAACCTCCCTCGATGTCTTTCTCTGTAGAAAAAGCTGTGAGGTATTGAAGTGCCAATCATTTTTATTTAGTGCCAAATCAATATTGGAAATATTTTATTTATTGAGTGTTCTCACTTCTTAAATTTTGTTAGTAGATATTTTTATAATGATTGGGTTTTATATGTTAAAAGGAGATGTTCATTATTGATTGATGAGGCTTGATGCTTTTGTAAATATATTTTCAATATTAATGGTTGAGTTGAATATGAATTTTAAATCCCTTGTTTTAGTCTTAATGTTGGGTTTGTCGAGTGCTGTCAACGCTGGTATTTTTGACTCGAAAGAGGAAAAACAGCCTTTCAAATGTGGTCGTGAGGATGCGGTAAACGCATTAACAGAGGCTCTGCGTGATAATGCCTTGTCGAGGATGTCAGTATCACCAGAAAAACTCGATTTCTTTCAAAGTCAAGTCGAAAAAATTCCCGTTAGCATCTCTGATGTTTCGACTACAAGTGATTCATCACAAGAGTTACGATGTGTAGCGACTGTATCAATGACTGTTCCTGTTGAAGTCAGGGAGTTAGCACAGAAAGCCCCGGACGTGTTCTCTGAGTTTATTAGAGAAAGTCATGGGTTGTATAAAAATGGCAATGTTACGTGGAATGGTGTTTCTTATAAAGCAAGGCTGGCTGATAATGAAAAAGACATTTCTGTCGCTTTAGGGGTGACTTATTATGCCCCAATGTCATTAGCCAAGGCATCATACCTGGCGATCACTAAAGATGATATTGTTAAACGAAATGATCCATCTCGAGTTGCCATCGCCAAGCAGGCTTATGAAGCTGAAGATGCCCGCTTGAATAAAATCTGGAAAGCTATTCCAGCATCTTTTAGAGCATCGATGAAAAATGAACAGATTTCTTGGGTGTGGCAGAAGGAGAATGATTGCGGTAATATTGAATCTGTAAATAATCCGAGCTTGTCAATATCCGGTAAAGTGGAACTGTATGAGTGCCAAACCGAGATGACCAAGGCTAGGATAAAATATTTGAGTGGCCAGAAATAAGTTCCTCTATTTATGCATTACTAAAGTTTTTGGCACTATATAGTGAGTTGATATTACCTGACACCGGCTTAACGCCGGTGTTTTTTTATCGCTACAAATAGTTTTGGTGCAGGATAGCTCGAAGATGTGCTCTATCCAGATGATCTTTTGTTGTGAAGATGGATTTAAGTTTGAATGCGAGATGCAGATCCTGGTGATGAAAAAAGTGATTAGGGGACAAAAAGAAACCCGCCATGGGCGGGTGGAAGGATTGCAACACTAACCAGGAGGAGGTGTTATCAAGTAGACCCCGCTTCTTCGGTAATAGTTCAATTTTATTGAAGTTTTTTCGATTTCTTCGCGGGGTTTCCATCGGGATCTGCGGGGGAGGATAGGTTATCATTCTGCTCCCGTCATCCGGTTGCAGAGGATCTATGCCCGCGTTCTCCTGGTTAGCGCTCTTTTTCGGCGCCTTCTATTTTGTCTACGGCGCTTACTTGCCGTTCTGGTCGCTCTGGCTGGAGGGGGTGGGCGTCAGCGCCGAGATGATTGGTCTCCTGCTGGGGGCGGGGATGGCGATCCGCTTTGCCGGCAACCTGATGGTGATGGGGCAGATCAAGGGGGCGGGTCATCTGCTGCCGGTTACCCGATTGTTATCTCTGCTCAGTCTGCTTGCCTTCCTTGGCTTCTATCTCAGCCATCACCTCTGGTGGTTGGTCGGTCTCACCCTGATCGCCAACTTTATCTACCCGACCCTGATGCCGGTGGGGGAGGCGCTGGCGACCCGCATGGTGGTGCAGGCGCATATCGACTATGGCAAGGTGCGGCTTTGCGGTTCGTTTGCTTTTATCGTTGCCTCGACCCTGGTGGGGGCGCTGGTGGGCAACTTCGGCAGCGACTGGATTTTGCACACCATGGTGGCGGGGCTGGTGCTGATGCTGCTGCTCAGCTGGCTGCCACTTAGTCCCGCGCCACAGGATGTGCAGGGGGAGCGTGCCAAGGCATCCCTGCTGGCAACCCTGCGCAGCGCACCGGTGCGCCGTTTCCTGCTGCTGACCGCTCTGCTGCAGGGGAGCCACGCCGCCTATTATGGTTTCAGCGCCATCTACTGGAAGGCGCAAGGGTATAGCGGCACCATCATCGGCTATCTCTGGGCGCTCGGGGTGGTGGCCGAGATCTGCATGTTCGCCGCCGACAAGCGTTTCCTGCAACGCTTTGGCGCCCAGAGTCTCTTTATCGCCGGTGCCATCGGTTGTGTGGTGCGCTGGGTATTGCTGGGTGCTTCGACCGAGTTGTGGGTGCTGGTACTGGGGCAGTTGCTCCACTCGGTGACGTTCGGTATGAGCCATCTGGGGGCGGTGCGTTTCATGACCCGTCAGCTACCGGCCGAGCAGTTGATCCCGACTCAGGCGCTCTATGCGGCCCTTGGCCTCGGCATGACGGTGGCGGCCCTGATGGCACTTTGCGGCGTGCTGTTCGAGCCTCTCGGCGGCGGCATCTTCTTCCTGATGGTGCTGGTGGTCTTGCCGGTCTTCTTCCTGCGGCTACGCCCCTTTGCGCCGTCTGCGCAGGAGAGGGCTCCAGCCTGATATTTGTCTATTTGATTCATCACCTAACAAAAGGGAGAGCCACGGCTCTCCCTTTTTCGTTACTGCGGTTTGTGGCACTACTGCTGCTCGCCAAGATAGAGGCGGCTGAGACGGCGCCAGGTATCCGAGCCGATGGTGCCGGCAAGCAGCTCATTGGATGCAGCATCAAAGCGGCCATCCGGCAGCCAGCCCAGTTGGGGCAGCAGTTGCGCCAGCGTCACGTCATTGTGTTGCAGCTCCCGCTCCAGCGCTTCCCAGAAGGCGCTCCCCTTGACGTAAAAGAGCGGGTAGTAGGAGCGATCGCCCGCCAGCACCTCGCGAGCCGCCCGATAGAGACCACTCTCGCTATGGGGCAGCTGTTTGCCCCGCTCGGCCAGCTCGTTGACCGCCGTGACCTGATGCAGCCGAAAGCGGCGTAGCGCCTTGATGGCGAGGTACTCGGCGAGGCTCTCGTTGACCCAGGTGGGTTGTGGAGCAGAGTGGCGAGCGCTGAGGATATGCACCGCCTCGTGGGCCGAGGTGCGCAGCAGGCGCAAGGGGGCCTGTGGCGTCGGCTTGCCGGCCTCGGTGGGATAGTTGGCGACAAACACCTGATCCCCGGCTGCTCCGCCGAGGGAGCGGGTCGCCACATCCCGCCCCAGCCACACCAGTTGCCATGGATGAGTGGGCGGATCCACATCGAGCTGGAAGGCCAGATAGTCGATGATCTCATTCAGTTGCTGCTGCAAGGCCGGCAGATCGAGCTGGTTGGCGGTCTCGTCATGGCTCAGCACCAGCCGCGGATCTGGCTTGGTGACGGGCACAGTGTCCAGACCAAACGGCAGGATCAGCGGTGGCTGGTTGACATCCGGCAGCGGTTGGCAGCTGCCATCCGGCAGACAAACCTTTCCTTGGCGACTCCCCATCTGGCGCACAAAGTTACCCCACTCGGTCAATAGCCACTGATTGGGAGCAAACAGCAGCGACTGTTGGGCCGAGGCATCAGCACCCTCTGCCGGAGCCGGTGTGAGCGTGATCTGCCAGCCGATCTCCTTGCAGGAGAAGGGCTGGTTGAGGGCAACCGGCTGGTTGTTTGCAAGGCAGACCAGCGCGGGGGAAACCGGCGCGGCACTGCCCGGCAACTGGCGGGCGGGGAGCAGGGTAAAAGGGGGCTTGCCCTGCATGGTGAGGCGCACTTGCAGCACATTGGCGCTGGCGCCCTGTTCGATAAGGTAGCGGGGGCCGCTCGCGTCATTGCCAGCGCAGGCCCACAGCGGCAGCAGCCACAGAAACAGGGTGATATGACGACTCATAAGGGGGTTAGCGCTCCTGCTCGTAGCCCAGCAGATCGCCGGGCTGGCATTTGAGTTCACGGCAGATGGCCTCCAGAGTGGAGAAGCGTACAGCCTTGGCGTGGCCATTCTTGAGGATCGAGAGGTTGGCCTCGGTGATGTCGATGCGCTGGGCCAGCTCGCGGGCGGTCATTTTGCGCTCGGCCAGCAGGGCATCGAGGCGGATGATAATGGGCATAGGATCCTCACACCGTCAGTTGCTGTTCATCGGCCAGCAGTTTGGCCTCGCGCATGACCAGTGCCAGCGCCAGTACGATCAGTCCCGCCAGCAGTACCCGGAAATCGGAGGTACTCAGCGCTATGGTACCGAGTACTTCCGGGCCTCTCATGGTGAGCACCGTATCCAGCAAGGGGGTCAGGATCAATTCGACCAGGAAGGTTGTACAGAGCAGCAGTCCGATCTGCCGATAGCGGCGGATCTGCTCGAAGGTGAAGAGCAGACCGGCGCGGTAGCCGCGAAACAGCTGACGCAGTTGCCAGAGCATCATCATAAAGACCAGATCCGGCAACAGCTGCACCAGGGTGCCGAGCAGCCGGGTGGAGAAGTGAAGGGGATAGTCGGCAGGATTGATGCCGGGACGGCTCAAGATGGTGTTGAGTTTATCCTGCAGAAAATCGGCGCCACCGAAGGGGGTCCACACCTCCAGCAAGGTGATCAAAGGGGTCGCTAGCAGAGCCAGCAGCAGCAGCCATTCGATCAGCATGCTCGAGCGTTCGAGTTTGTTGGAGATCATCTCATTCCTCACTGTGATGGTTTTATCTGAAAGGTAAAGTTTATCGTTTATCAATATTCACATCGGCAATATTTATTGTTTTACGATATGCAGTCAAGATAAAACTTATTGAAAAACGATAATTTCAATCTGTCCGAAGGGGATGACTTTTGGCCGCAGCCTCTCTAGACTGGCGAGGTTGTATACAAAAACTCAACATGGACAAGGAGTTATCGATGCACCAGGGATGGCTGCTGATCGGATTGTCGCTCACCTATCTGGGGCTGCTGTTTCTGATCGCCTTCGTGGCAGACAAGCACAAACGGCACCGTCTCAAGGGGCAACCGCTGCTCTACAGCCTGTCGCTGGCGGTCTACTGCACCTCCTGGACCTTCTTCGGCACCGTGGGGCAGGCGAGTGAATCCCCCTGGTCGCCGGTGCCCATCTACCTTGGCCCCATGCTGGTCTTTCTGTTTGGCTGGCGGCTGCTGGCCCGCCTTATTCTGGTGGCCAAGCGCGAGCACATCACCTCCATCGCCGACTTTATCGCTGCCCGTTACGGCAAATCCCAGCGGCTTGCCATGGTGATCGCCCTCATCGCCATCATGGGGATCCTCCCCTATCTGGTGTTGCAGCTCAAAGCCATCGTCACGGGGCTGGATCTGCTGATGGTCAACAGCGGCGGCATCAGCCCGACCAGCAATACCAGCGAGCTGGCGCTCGGGGTCACCCTGCTGCTGGCGCTGTTCAGCATCCTGTTCGGTACTCGCCATCTCGATGCCACCGAGCACCACAGGGGGATGGTGGTGGCCATCGCTTTCGAGTCGGTGGTCAAATTGCTGGCCTTTATCGCGGTGGGGGGCTTCGCCCTCTGGCTGATCCTGAGCAAACCGGGCGAGGCTCACGAGCAGGTGACCCGCGACTTCTTTGCACAGGTGGTGGCGGTGAGCCCCGGCAATCTGCTGGAGCTTGCCATCTATACGGTGCTGGCGATGTGCGCCGTCATCTGCCTGCCGCGCCAGTTTCATGTGACTGTGGTGGAGAACAATCAGGGGCAGGACCTGCACTGGGCGCGCTGGATCTTCCCGCTCTACCTGTTCGTGATGGGGCTCTTTATCTGGCCGCTGGCGCTGGCGGGCAAGCAGTGGGTGGGTGCCGATATGGCCTCCGACACCTATGTGATCAGTTTGCCGATGGCCCTCGGGTTCGATGGCATGGCGATGCTGGCGTTTCTCGGCGGCACCTCGGCGGCTACCGGCATGGTAATCGTCTGCACCATCGCACTGGCGATCATGGTGAGCAATGATCTGGTGCTGCCGGTGCTGCTGCGCCGCTTCTGGCGGCAGGGGCGTGACGAGCGGCTGGTACGGCTGCTGTTGCAGGTGCGCCGTGGCGCCATCCTGCTGATCTTGCTGGCGGCCTGGGGGCTCTACCTTTGGCTCGGCGATCTCACCAGCTTGTCGCGCATCGGCTATCTCTCTTTTGGCGCGGTGGCCCAGTTTGCGCCGGCCCTGCTGCTCGGTCTCTACTGGCGTCACGGCAATCGCAAGGGGGTCTATCTTGGGTTGAGCCTCGGTGTTAGCCTCTGGTTCGTCACCCTGCTGGTGGAGAGCGGGCTGCTTGCCGGTTCACCGCTGGCCGAGCTGCTGGCGCCGCCGGACTGGCCTGCGTTTCGCGAGCTGAGTCTCGGAGCGTGGTGCATCTTCCTGAGCCTGCTCTTCAATCTGCTCGGCTATGTGGCAGGCTCGCTGCTCTCCCGTCCGGCGGTGAGCGAGCGGCTGCAGGCGGCCAACTTTGTCGGCAAGCCGAGCCGCGATACCGCTGCCCTCTATCAGGCGCGGGTCTCGGTCAAGGAGCTGGAGATGCTGGCGGCCCGCTTCGTCGGTTCAAGCCGGGTCAAACGCGCTTTTGGTCGCTTCGCCGGTGAGCGGGGCGGCACCCTGGCGCCCCAGATGCAGGCCTCGGCCGAGCTGATTGCCCACACCGAGCGGCTGCTGGCGGGGGTGTTTGGTACCTCGTCGGCGCGGTTGGTGCTCGCCTCGGCC
This sequence comes from Aeromonas sp. R2-2, assembly GCF_040908355.1. NCBI lineage: Bacteria > Pseudomonadati > Pseudomonadota > Gammaproteobacteria > Aeromonadales > Aeromonadaceae > Aeromonas > Aeromonas sp. R2-2. Next base: position 12,385 of record NZ_JBFODQ010000033.1, read on the forward strand.
CTGCAGGGGCGCAACATGCAGCTCGAGGAGATTGCCACCATAGTGGACGAGGCCTCCGACGTGTTTCGCTTCAACCGTGGCCTGCTGCAGGGGGCGATCGAGCATATCGGGCAGGGGATCTCGGTGGTGGACAGGGAGCTTCGTCTGGTGGCCTGGAACCGCCGCTACATCGAGCTGTTCCACTATCCGCCGGGGCTTATTCAGGCTGGGCGCCCCATTGAAGAGATCATCCGCTACAACGCCCAGCAGGGGCTCTGTGGCCCCGGTGATATCGAGGATCATGTGGCGCGGCGGGTCGCCTTTATGAAGCGCGGCAGCGCCCATATCTCGGCGCGGGAGCGCCCGGACGGGCGGGTGATCGAGATGCAGGGCAACCCCATGCCCGCCGGTGGTTTTGTCATGACCTTTACCGACATCACGCCGTTTCGCGATGCGGAGCGGGTGCTGCGCGAAGCGAACGAACATCTGGAGGCGCGGGTGGCCGAGCGTACCCGTGAGCTCTCCGAACTCAACCGCCAACTGCTGCTGGTGAACCAGCAGGTGGAGCGGGCCAATCAATCCAAGAGCCGTTTTCTGGCGGCGGTCAGCCACGATCTGACCCAGCCCCTCAATGCGGCCAAGCTGTTTACCTCCTCCCTGCTGGAGATGTTGCCTGATGCTGGCGAGCAGGCCCGCATTGCCCGCCATATCGATGATGCGCTGGGGGCGACCGAGGATCTCATCACCGATCTGCTCGATATCTCGCGGCTCGAAGCGGGCAAGTTCAAGGCCAAGAAGCTCGACTTTGCCCTGCGCGATCTGCTCGACAATCTCAAGGCGGAGTTTGGCGTGCTGGCCCAGGCGGGGGGGATCCACTTCTCGGTGGTGGAGAGCAAGCATGCGGTACACAGCGATGTGCGGCTACTGCGCCGGGTGCTGCAGAACTTCCTCACTAATGCGTTTCGCTACAACCCGGGTGGCCGGGTGCTGCTTGGTTGCCGCCGGATGGGTGAGAAGATCCGCATCGAGGTATGGGACAACGGCCCCGGCATCCCGCAGGACAAGCAGGAGGCTATTTTTGACGAGTTCTCCCGCCTCGATCACTCCCGCACCGCCAAGGAGCAGGGGCTGGGTCTGGGGCTCGCCATCGCCCGTGGCATCTCGCAGGTGCTCGGTCATCAGCTCATATTGCAGAGCTGGCCGGGCAAGGGATCGGTCTTTGCGGTGACCCTCAATCTGGCGACCCGGCCGGTCACGGCCCATCAGCTGGCGGCGCCGGTGGCGCGTGACAGCCAGCTGGAAGGTGTAACCGTGCTCTGTATCGACAACGAGCGGGACATTCTGACCGCCATGAGCACCCTGCTCGGCCGTTGGGGCTGCGAGGTGCGCTGCGCCGTCGATCTGGCCGAAGCCGAGGCGCTGGTGGCTGACGGGTTTGTGCCGAGACTGGTGCTCTCCGACTACCACCTCGACGATGGCAAGACCGGGTTGGAGGCGCTCGCTGCCCTGCAACGGGTGTGTGGCGACGAGCTGGGAGGCATCATCATCAGCGCTGATCGCAAGAGCGAGTTGCAGGCGCAGATCCGCGAGCGGGGGTATGGCTACATCAGCAAACCGGTCAAACCGCTCAAACTGCGGGCCCTGATGAACAGCCTGCTGCTGCGCTAGCCGCATCCGGGGCGGCTAGCCGTGAACCAGCTCACAAAACCGTAGAATGATCCTGTGGCCCGTGGTCATGGATGAATGTCGAAAACAGAGATTTATTGGCGAAGATCTCTTCATCTCCCTGCGCAATCGCCGCCAGTTACAGTATTGGCTTGCCACTGTCGGTGAACGCCGACAGTGGCAGACCGGATTGGCTCACTCTATAGTCGGGATGCGATTTTTTGCATCGCAAATGAAGTAACCGAAGGGCAAACCGATCGCAAGATCGGGACGCAAAGCTTCCGGTCCAGGGATGAGCCGTACTTGAGATAGCGGGGCCACCACAGGTTGTTGTGCACCTTTGCCAAGAGGCCGCACTGCCGTCTGCGTTACCTGTCAGGGCGTAGCCCTTTTCGTTGCCAACATAACGAAATAGGGAAATATAAAAATGCTAAGTCCAAAGCCTACCATGCTGGCCCTTGCGGTCGGTCTGTGCTGCGCCTCGTCCGCTTATGCTGCGGCGCCCGGCAAGCCGACCATCGGATGGGGCCCCACCAAGTTTTCCATCGTTGAAGTCGATCAGGCGGCCACTGCCTACAACAATCTGGTCAAGGTAAAGGATGCCGCCGATGTGGAGGTGAACTGGAACCTCTGGAGCGGCGATCTGGGCCAGAGTGCCAAGGTACTGCTCAATGGTCAGGAGGTGTGGTCCGGCCCCTCGGCCGCAGCGGGCAGCGCCAAATTCAAGGTGAAGAAAGGGGGGCGCTACCAGATGCAGGTGGCGCTGTGCAACGCCGATGGCTGTACCCTCTCTGATACCAAGGAGATCGTGGTCGCCGATACCGATGGTAGCCATCTGGCGCCACTCAAGGCGCCGCTGCAGGAGAACAACAAGCCCTACGCCAACAAGTCCGGCAAGGTTGTGGGGACTTACTATGTGGAGTGGGGGGTCTATGGCCGCAAGTTTACGGTGGACAAGATCCCGGCCCAGAACCTGACCCATATCCTCTATGGTTTCACCCCCATCTGCGGCGGGGATGGCCTCAACGACAGCCTCAAGGAGATCGAAGGGAGCTTCCAGGCGTTGCAACGGGCGTGCGCCGGTCGCGCCGACTTCAAGGTGGCGATGCACGATCCCTGGGCCGCCATCCAGATGCCGCAAGGCAACCTCACTGCCCATGACGAGCCCTACAAGGGCAACTTTGGCGCCCTGATGGCGCTCAAGCAGGCCTATCCGAACCTCAAGATCCTCCCCTCGGTCGGCGGTTGGACCCTCTCCGACCCCTTCTACTTCCTCGGTGACAAAACCAAGCGTGACGTGTTTGTCGGCTCGGTGAAAGAGTTCCTGCAGACCTGGAAGTTCTTCGACGGTGTGGATATCGACTGGGAGTACCCGGGCGGACAGGGCGCCAACCCGAAACTGGGCAGCCCGAGTGATGGTGCCACCTATGTGGCCCTGATGAAGGAGCTGCGGGCCATGCTCGACGAGCTGGAGGCCGAGACCGGTCGCCAGTATGAGCTCACTTCCGCCATTGGTGCGGGGGGCGACAAGATCCAGGATGTGGACTACAAAGCGGCCCAGCCCTACATGGACCACATCTTCATGATGACCTACGACTACAACGGCGCATGGAGCAACACCGAGCTGGGCCACCAGACCAACCTCTATGCAGCGAGCTGGGACCCTGCAACCAAGTACACCACCGACAAGGCGGTCAATCAGCTGCTGGCGCAGGGGGTAGACCCTGGCAAGCTGGTGGTCGGGGCCGCCATGTATGGCCGTGGCTGGACCGGGGTGAGCGGTTATCAGGGCAACAATCCCTTCACCGGCAAGGCGACCGGCAAGGTGAAAGGCACCTGGGAGGACGGGGTGGTGGATTACCGCGACATCGTCAACAACCGGATGGGGGCTGGCTGGGAGAAGGGCTATGACGAGGTGGCCGAGGCGCCCTATCTGTTCAAGGCGGCGACCGGCGATCTCATCACCTATGACAACGAGCGCTCGGTCAAGGCCAAGGGGCAGTATGTGCTGGCCAACAAGCTCGGTGGCCTCTTCTCATGGGAGATCGACGCCGACAACGGCGACATCCTCAATGCCATGCATGAAGGGCTGGGCCACGGCGAGGGGACAACTCCACCAGCCAACAAGCCGCCATTGGCCAATGCAGGCAGTGACCTCAAGGTGACCGGCCCGACTGAGGTGACGCTGGATGGGTCGGCCTCCCACGATCCGGAAAACAGCGCCCTCACCTATAGCTGGAAGCAGATCTCCGGGCCGCAGGCTGCCCTGCTTGATACCACTCAGGCCAAGGCCCGTGTTGTACTCGATGCCGTGTCCGCCGACATCAATCTGGTGTTCGAGCTGACGGTGACCGATGATCAGCAGTTGAGTGCCAAGGATCAGGTGGTGGTGACCAACAAGGCGCCGCAGGCCAATCTGGCGCCGGTGGTGAGTCTACCTGCCATGGCCTCTGTGGAGGCGGGCAAGCAGGTGACCATCAAGGCGACCGCCTCCGATCCGAACGGTGATCCACTCACTTATCAGTGGAGTGTGCCGGCAGGCATCACCGCAACGGGTCAGAGCAGCGCCACCCTGGTGGTGACTGGCCCGAGCGTCACCAGCGACACCGGCTATGACCTGAGCGTCACCGTCTCCGACGGCGGACTGGATGCCAGTGCGGCAACCCGTCTGACGGTTAAACCGGTCAGCAACGGTAGTGGTTGCACGGCGACCGATCCGGATGCGGCCAACTGGCCAGTCTGGAAAGCGGCCAGCACCTATAACAGCGGCGACAAGGTGAGCCACAACCAGCTGGTGTGGCAGGCCAAGTACTGGACCCAGGGCAACGAGCCGAGCCGCACCGCGGATCAGTGGCTGTTGGTGAGCAAGGTGCAACTGGGTTGGGATGCCAATGTGGCCTACAACGGTGGCGAGCTCACCACCCATAACGGCCGTCAGTGGAAGGCGCAGTACTGGACCAAGGGCAATGAGCCCGGCAAACACGACGTCTGGCAGGATGTGGGAGCCGCCAGCTGTAAATAAGCATTGAATGGTGGCGGGGCATGCCGGTCATGCCCCATTTTTTCTCCCCGCTTCGCCACATTCTGGCGGGTCTGCCAACCGGTTTCCCCCAGCTTCTCTCGTGTCCCTGCAAAGTGCTCACTCTTGCCTAGTGATTAATGCTCTCCCCGATAGCTGGCATCTGTGCCGCACGCTGCCCTTTGCCAGCCATTGAGGCTGTTGATAAGCCAGATCATCCCGGCCAGTGGCAAGGCATAAATCGTCAAACGAACAAATTTGTCGTATCTGGATAACCGGGTGCGTGAGGGCAGTTCGCTGGGCATGAAGACACCTGCTGGCCATGCAAAGCGGTGATTATAAATTCATTAGTTGCGATACAGATGGGTCTTTTGTCGCATATTGTTCTTACTCATTGATTTTTCTCAATTTGGTGTGATGTAGATCAAAAAAATGGTGTGAGCTATCTGGTTGGAGGTGATGAGATTATGTCTGCATATCCGGCTGTTTTTTAAACATTAATTTCTTGAAAGTGGGTAATTGTCGGGGTTGGTAACCGGTGGGCGAACAATGGTCCGATTTGCTTACTTATCAGAATTACCCTACAGTCAATCGGCGATTATTTATCGCCAGAAATAACGTTGTGACAAGGGCAAACCGATTGAAAAGTCGGGACGCAAAGCTTCCGGTCTAAGGGTCAAGACGACCTAGGATAGCGGGGCCACCACAGTAGAATGCAGGCTGCCTTTGCCAAGGGGTGGCCGTTTTTGTGTCACCTGTCGTGTTGCGTTGCCCTTTCGTTTTTCCAATAACGAAAAGGAAAGCAATATGCTAAGTCCAAAACCCGCACTGCTGGCCATGATGGTCGGCACCCTGCTCGCCTCCTCCGCCGCTTATGCGGCAGCTCCCGGCAAACCCGCCATCGGTTGGGGCCCCACCAAGTTTGCCATCGTCGAAGTCAGCCAGTCAGCGACCGCTTATAACGAGCTGGTCAAGGTGAAGGATGGCGCCGATGTGACCGTCACCTGGAATATCTGGAACGGCGATATCGGCCAGAGTGCCAAGGTGCTGCTGGATGGCAAGGAAGTCTGGTCCGGTCCCTCTTCCGCCGCGGGTACCGCCACCTTCAAGGTGCACAAGGGGGGGCGCTATCAGATGCAGGTCGCGCTGTGCAACGGCGATGACTGCACCCTGTCTGATGCCAAGGAGATCGTGGTCGCCGATACCGATGGCAGCCACCTTGCGCCGCTCAAGCCTGCCCTGCAGGAGAATAACAAACCCTATGTCAACAAGTCCGGCAAGGTGGTCGGCACCTACTATGTGGAGTGGGGGGTCTATGATCGCAACTTCACCGTGGACAAGCTGCCGGCCCAGAACCTGACCCATATCCTCTATGGCTTCACCCCGATCTGTGGCGGTGATGGCCTCAACGACAGCCTCAAAGAGATTTCTGGCAGCTTCCAGGCGCTGCAACGTGCCTGCGCCGGGCGCAAGGATTTCCAGGTCGCCATTCACGATCCCTGGGCCGCGCTGCAAAAAGGGCAGGGGTCACTGGTCGCCTGGGATGAGCCCTACAAGGGCAACTTCGGCAATCTGATGGCTCTCAAGCAGGCTTATCCGGACCTGAAGATCCTCCCCTCCGTCGGTGGCTGGACCCTCTCCGACCCCTTCTTCTTCATGCATGACAAGGCCAAGCGTGACGTGTTCGTTGCCTCGGTCAAAGAGTTCCTGCAGACCTGGAAGTTCTTCGACGGTGTCGATATCGACTATGAGTTCCCGGGCGGCGACGGTGCCAACCCCAATCTGGGGGACAAGACCAAAGATGGTGAAACCTATGTGCTGATCATGAAGGATCTGCGCGCCATGCTCGACGAGCTGGAGGCCGAGACCGGTCGCACCTATCAGCTCACCTCCGCCATCGGTGCCGGTTACGACAAGATTGAGGATGTGGATTACAAGGCTGCCCAGCAGTACATGGACCACCTCTTCGTGATGAGTTACGACTACAACGGTGCCTGGAGCAATACCTCCCTGGGTCATCAGGCCAACCTCTATCAGGCCACCAACGGCTCGGCCAACAAGCGCTACAACACTGATGCAGCGGTGCAGCAACTGCTGGCGCAGGGGGTCGACTCCGGGAAGCTGGTGATCGGTGCCGCCGCCTACGGTCGCGGCTGGAAAGGGGTGAGCGGATATCAGGGCAACGACCCCTTCACCGGCACCGCCACCGGCAAGATAAAGGGCACCTGGGAAGATGGCGTGCTGGATTATCGCCACATCGTCAACAGCCATATGGGCGCAGGCTGGGAGTACAACTACGACGAGACTGCCGAAGCGGCCACCCTGTTCAAGCCCTCCACCGGCGAGCTGATCACCTATGACGACGAGCGCTCGGTCAAGGCGAAAGGCCAATACGTGCTGGCCAACAAGCTGGGCGGGCTCTTCTCCTGGGAGATCGATGCCGACAATGGCGACATCCTCAACGCCATGCATGAAGGTCTCGGTCACGGTGAAGGGGTCACTCCGCCAGCCAACAAGCCGCCGGTCGCCAACGCGGGCAGCGATGTGGCGGTGACCGGCCCGTCTACCCTGACGCTGGATGGCTCCGCTTCTCACGATCCGGAAAAAGGCACCCTCACCTACAGCTGGAAGCAGGTCTCCGGCCCGCAGGCCGCTCTGCTTGATGCCACTCAGGCCAAGGCCCGGGTTGTACTCGATGCCGTGTCTGCCGACATCAATCTGGTGTTCGAGCTGACGGTGACCGATGACCATCAACTGACCGCCAGGGATCAGGTGGTGGTGACCAACAAGGCGCCGCAGCCCAACCTGCCTCCTGTGGTCACTCTGCCCGCCAGCGTCAAGGTGGAAGAGGGCAAGCAGGTGAGCATCACCGCCAAGGCATCCGACCCCAATGGCGACGAGCTGATCTACCAGTGGCAAGTGCCTGCCGGTATCACGGCGACCGGCCAGAACAGCGCCACCCTGGTGGTCACCGGCCCGGCGGTGGATGTCGAAACCGGTTATGACCTCTCTGTGACCGTCTCCGATGGCGCACTCGATGCCAACGCGGCCACCCATCTCACCGTCACGCCAATCAACGAAGGTGGTGAGGGGGGTTCTTGCAACACCACAGATCCGGAAGCAGCCAACGTTCCCGCATGGCAGGCCAGCAAGGTCTATAACGGCGGTGACAAGGTGAGCCACAACCAGCTGGTATGGCGTGCCAAGTACTGGACTCAGGGTAATGAGCCGAGTCGCTCCGCCGATCAGTGGGCGCTGGTGAGTCAGGTTGATCTGGGTTGGAACGCAGCCGTTGCCTATAACGGCGGGGATCTCACCAACCACAACGGCCGTCAGTGGAAGGCCAAGTGGTGGACTCAAGGCAACGAGCCAGGCAAGCACGATGTCTGGCTGGATATCGGGGCAGCAAGCTGTAACTGAGGCCTCCTCACCGATGACGGGGCATGGCGACATGCCCCTCATTCCCGGTAGCAATATGAACGAGAACCCGACAATGACCACAAATGTGACCCGAATCGCTGCCCTCATCATGGCAACCCTGGCGGCTGGCCCCTTGTCTGCCACCACCTCGCCCCTGATATTCAATGACACGACCCCGCAAAGCGATCTGGCGGGTAGCCTGGCTGCCAGCGTGCAGTTTGCCCAGAGCCAGATCCTGCCGTCCCATCCCAAAGAGGGGGATCGCCAACCCATCCTGACCAGCCTGCGCAAGAGCCTGCTACTGGTGAAACCGCTCCAGGCCGATGGGGTGACTCCCATGACGGTGGAGGCTAGTGACGGCAGCGGCAAGCTGCTTGGCACCCTGACCTTGTCGCCGCCATCGGCGCTGCCAGAGACTGTCTACCACCTCGCGGGAGCTCCTGCCGGGGGAGTGAGTTTCATCCCTGAGAGCGGCACCACTGCCGTCATCAGCAGCAGTGCTGATTTGGCCAAACTGAGCGACAAGAGCGGCGCTTTCCTCAAGGATCGGCTGACCGGGCGTGCGCTGGTGGAGATCCAGACCGCTGACGGCCGCTGGGTTCGGGATATCTACCTGCCCGTGAGCCCGGAGCTGGAGGGCAAGATGGTGCGGATCCGCTCCAGTGCCGGTTATAACTCGACTGCCTTTTATGGTGAGCGACAGGTGACCGTCTCCCGTGGCCAGACCCTGCAGTTCAAGTTTGCCAATGGGCAGTGGTTCCGCGAGGGGGAGCTGGAGAACAACCGCATCACCTATGCAGCGGATACCTGGAGCGGCGAGCTGCCTGCCGAGTGGATCCAGCCCGGACTGAACCTCTCCGTTCGTCAGGGCAATCTCAGTGGTGAACTGCGTGACATCAAGGTCGGCGCCCCCGGCGAGCTGCTGTTGCACACCATCGACATCGGCATGCTCACCCCGCCACGGGATCGCTTTGCCTTTGCCAATGACAAGGAGGCCCATCGCGAATACTTCCAGACCATCCCGGCCAGCCGGATGATTGTCAGTCAGTATGCACCGCTCTCCCTGCCTGAGGTGATGTTGCCCAACGGCACCCTGCTGACCGACTTTGACCCCAGCGAAGGGGGCTGGCATGGCGGCACCATGCGTCAGCGCATCGGCAAGGAGCTTATCTCCCACGGTATCGACAATGCCAATTACGGCATCAACAGTAGTGCCGGTGAAGGGGAGGGAAGCCATCCCTTTGTTGCGGCCCAGCTGACGGCGCACAACAGTCGCGGCAAGTATGCCAATGGAGTTCAGGTGCACGGAGGTTCCGGTGGCGGTGGCATCGTCACGCTGGATGATTCGCTGGGCAACGAGTTCAGCCACGAGGTGGGCCATAACTTCGGCCTTGGCCACTATGTGGATGGTTTCCGCGGCTCGGTTCATCGCAGTGCCGATCAGCTCAACTCCAGCTGGGGCTGGGACAGTGACAAACACCGTTTCATCCCCAACTTCTCGCCGACCCGCACCAATGAGGATGCCTGTCTGGATGGCCAGTGCCAGCCACCGTTCGATGGCCGCAAGTTTGGCCACGATGCGATGGCGGGCGGCCGCCCTCTCTCCGGCGCCAACCGTTTCACCCTCTATACCCCCAATTCGGCCGCCATCATCCAGCGCTTTCTGGAGAGCAAGGCGGTGTTCGATGCCAACTCGGCCACCGGCTTTAGCAAGTGGAACAGTGCGACGGTCAGGATGGAGCCCTATCAGCACACAATCGAGGGGATCGAGAAGGTCGATGCCCCCATGGATGCCCTGAGCGAGGCAGGACTGAGTGCCCTGCTGGCGGATTACGGCTTGGTCAGGGTCGCCATGTGGGATGGTCGCTGGACCCGTGATATCCGGGTGCCGATTGCCTCTGCGGACAACCGTGGGCGCAGTCTGACCATCGATCACGGGGCCGGTTACAACAGTCGCCTCTTTATCAACGGCAAGGAAATTGTGGTGAACCGGGGCTTCAAGAAGAGCTTCACCTCGGATGGCCAGAGCTGGGTGGAGGTCTCCCCCATCGATACCAAGGTTGCGCGCAAGCCCGAGCAGTTCGGCGTGCCGGTGACCACCCTGGTGGGCTATTACGATCCGCAAGGAGCCCTGCGCAGCTACATCTATCCGGCTCTGCACGGCGCCTACGGCTTCACCTATCCGGATGACAGCAACACCCTGTCCGGCAATGACTGCCAGTTGCAGGTGGAGACCCGCGATGGTCTGCAGCGCTTCAGGCTGGCCAATCACAGAGCGGCCAGCAGCGTCATGAACAAGTTCCACATCAACCTGCCCACCGCCAGCGAGCCCGGCCGCGCCACCATCCAGTGCCGTGGCCAGACACTGGTACAGCAGAGCTTGCTGCCACCGCAGCAGACTCTCTCCTTTACCGTCAACGGGCGGCCGCTGGAGCAGGGCGTGGTGGAAAACCAGCCTCCGGTGGTGACCGTGCCGGCGCAGCTTGGCGGCATCGGCGGTGAGTGGCTGACCATCACTGCCGAGGCGAGGGATCCCGAGGGCGATGCGCTGAGCTACCGCTGGCACTTCCCGGCGGGCTGGCAGGCGGAAGGCGAGACCAGTGCAAACCTGCGTTTGCTGCCGCCGGCAGTCACCACCAGCGAGCAACATGAGCTGAGTGTGAGCGTCTCGGACGGGGTACATCAGAGCGAAGGGCGCGTCGTGCTGACGCTGGCGCCCGTGGTCGACGGCTCTTGCAACACCACAGATCCGGAAGCGGCGAATGTTCCCGCATGGCAGGCCAGCAAGGTCTACAACGGTGGCGACAAGGTGAGCCACAACCAGCTGGTATGGCGTGCCAAGTACTGGACTCAGGGCAATGAACCGAGCCGCGCCGCCGATCAGTGGGCGCTGGCGAGTCAGGTTGAGCTGAGCTGGATCGCGACCGTTGCCTACAACGGCGGGGATCTCGCCAACCACAACGGCCGTCAGTGGAAGGCCAAGTGGTGGACTCAAGGCAATGAGCCGGGCAAGCACGATGTCTGGCTGGATGTCGGGGCGGCAAGCTGCCCCTAGGTTGAGTCCATGATGAAGATGGCGGAGTCTGTTCAGGCGGGCTCCGCCTTTTGCCACAAAACCATAGAGAGCAACAATAATGAAAAAAAACCGCATCACCCTTCTGCTTGCCAGCATGATGCTGAGCGGCCACCTGTGGGCGGCCGAGGCATATGACATCAACAAATCCTATCCGGGCGGCAGCCAGGTCAATTACAACGGCCAGGTTTTTGAGGCCAAGTGGTGGGTCAACCCGGGTCAGACTCCGGGCATGGCGGCCGCCAATGAGTGGGATACCCCGTGGAAGCTTGTCGGCGAAGGGGAAGTGACCCCGCCGGATACCGGTGGCGATGACAAGCCCAATCCGCCGACGCCAACTCCGCCGGATGGCAGCACTACCCCCGTCTATATGAGTCAGGCCGAGCTGGATGCCAAAGAGAAGGCGCTGACCGACTTCCCGGCGATGGAAGCGGTCAAGGCTTCCATCGCTACCCGGGACAATCTGGTGGTCGAGGCGGTGCAGCCGGGCCGTGCCGACAACCCGGGCAACGTCAAGCGGGTCGAAACCCTGCTGAGCGAGAGCCAGTTCAACTACCTGTTCCCGCTGCGCGCCCCCGAGTACACCTATCGCGGCCTGTTGCAGGCGGCGGCCAAGTTCCCGGCCCTGTGCAGCGACTATAGCGATGGCCGCGATGCCGATGCCATCTGCCGCAAGACCCTGGCGACCATGTTCGCCCACTTCGCCCAAGAGACTGGCGGCCATGAAAACTGGCGCCCGGAAGCCGAGTGGCGTCAGGCGCTGGTCTACGTGCGCGAGATGGGATGGAATGAGACCATGCGCGGCGGTTACAACGCCGAGTGCCGTCCCGATGTGTGGCAGGGTCAGCAGTGGCCGTGCGGTACGTTCGACAATGGCGAGTTCAAGAGCTACTTTGGCCGCGGCGCCAAACAGCTCTCCTACAACTACAACTACGGCCCCTTCTCCGAGGCGATGTTCGGTACGGTGCGCACCCTGCTCGACCGCCCCGATCTGGTGGCCGACACCTGGCTGAACCTCGCTAGCGCGGTGTTCTTCTATACCTATCCGCAGCCGCCCAAGCCCTCCATGCTCCACGTCATCGATGGCACCTGGCAGCCGAATGACCATGACAAGCAGAACGGTCTGGTGCCGGGCTTCGGGGTCACCACCCAGATCATCAACGGTGGGGTGGAGTGCGGCGGCCCGATCGAGCACGCCCAGTCCCAGAATCGCATCAACTACTACCGCGAGTTTGCCAACTACCTCGGGGTAGCGGTGCCATCCGATGAGGTGCTGGGTTGCAAGAACATGAAGGTGTTTGACGACAAGGGCGCCGGTGCCTTGCCCATCTATTGGGAGCAGGACTGGAGCTATGTGGCAGAGAACCCCAACGGCGGCAAGAGTTACGCGTGCAAACTGGTGGGCTACCAGACCCGCTTCAGCGCCTTCAAGGAGGGGGATTACAGCCGCTGCGTTCAGCACTTCTATCCGGAGGTGGTGATCGAGGATAACGGCGGTGGCACCAACCTGCCGCCGGTGGCCAATATCACTGGCCCGGCGCAGGCCGAAGGTGGCAGCAAGGTGACTCTCTCTGGCCAGCACTCCAGCGATCCGGAAGGCAAGCCGCTCTCCTATGCCTGGACTATCCCGGCTGGAGCCTCTGCCCCGGCACTGGATCAGGTCACTCTGGAGTTGACTCTGCCCAAGCCCGCCAGCGATACCAAGCTGGAGATCAAACTGACGGTCACAGACGAAGGTAATCTGAGCCGCAGTACCACCCATAGCCTGCTGGTGAAAGGAGAGGAGGGGGGCGTAACGCCGCCTGACTATCCGGCCTATAAAGAGGGGGCTCCCTACAAGGCAGGCGAGCGGGTCAGCAACGGCGGTGCCAGCTACGAGTGCAAACCGCACCCCTACACCGGCTGGTGTGCCGGTGCCGCCTGGGCCTATGAGCCGGGCAAGGGTACGGCCTGGGCCGATGCCTGGATCACGCTCTGAGCCGTTTCAGGGTTACAAGGCTTACCGATTAGCCAGCGCACTATCTGGTGTAATCACAGTCTGGAGCAATAAAGGATGGGGCCTGCGGGCCCCATTCTTGTTTGGTGGAGTTCAGGTTTGGCCGTGGAACATCTGGCCCGGACAGGACAGCGCCTCGAAAGGGCTGTGTGATGATGTGTGTTGTTTTTTTATTACATTTTCCGTGAAAGGCTTTCAGCAATTACTTGCCGTAGCGGAAGTAGTATTCACGGGTGGAGGGGGCATAGGCATCTTTCTCTACAACGCCGTTCTTGGTGGTTGCACCGCGCAGGTGGAACAGGACTGCCAGATTCTCAAACATGGTTTACCTCATCGCTCTGTCATTTATGGTTATGGTGTGTGACCTGGGTCACGGTTTGATCCTATGGTCATTTGTGAGCCAGATCAACTTTCTGTGTTGTAAATTTACAAAAATCATGGAAAGGGTTTTCAAATGCAATGCCCTTTATGGAAAGGCTTTCCCGAGGTGACGGGGGAGAAGCTGATTACCAGCCAGCATAGAGAGGTCTGAGAGCGGGGGGCGTTGCACGGGGAAAGAGGCTTGCTGCACGGCCTCTCCTTTATAGGTGCTTGAGCCGATTTGTGACATAAAACAGAGAGATAGCACGCGCCTTGCTGGTAAAAACAGCGAACTGCTGCAATTTTGACTAAACGAATCAGTCGCGGTTATTTTAGGGTTGACAGCAAAGCGGGTGATGCCTATCATGCGCCTCCGTTGCCGGAGATAACTTCGTCAGCGCCGAGGTGAGTTGGGGTTATAGCTCAGCTGGGAGAGCGCTTGCATGGCATGCAAGAGGTCCGCGGTTCGATCCCGCGTAGCTCCACCAAATTCTCCTCGAACAATCTGGAATCAAAGGGGTTATAGCTCAGCTGGGAGAGCGCTTGCATGGCATGCAAGAGGTCCGCGGTTCGATCCCGCGTAGCTCCACCAGGTTCCTGATTGACATGAAGTGCCCAGGGCAGTGTGGTGTGTATCACCCAAGCCGACCTTTGTGGGGTTATAGCTCAGCTGGGAGAGCGCTTGCATGGCATGCAAGAGGTCCGCGGTTCGATCCCGCGTAGCTCCACCATTATTTAGGATGAATGGCCGCCAGAACCATTCATTCAGTACCGAATTTGGGGTTATAGCTCAGCTGGGAGAGCGCTTGCATGGCATGCAAGAGGTCCGCGGTTCGATCCCGCGTAGCTCCACCAAATTCAGAGTGACTGCCGGTCATTCACATAAATCGGGGTTATAGCTCAGCTGGGAGAGCGCTTGCATGGCATGCAAGAGGTCCGCGGTTCGATCCCGCGTAGCTCCACCAAATTCTTGTTACAAGAAACAAAAAGGCCACCGCATCGCGGTGGCCTTTTTGTTTTCTCCATCATTTATTTTCTCCATACGTCCGCACCTTTCATTTGTAAATCCAATGACCTGAATGAAAAAGCCCGCGAGACTCGCGGGCTTTGCTTGCACTATTCAGATACGCCAGTGGTTAACGGCGACGTCGCCAGGCCAGTGGCAACAGGGCCAGCAGGCCGAGTCCCAGAGCACCACCGCCTGAGGAGGTGTCCGGTTTGGTGGCATCGCTCTCCAGTCTCAGGTCGACGATGATGGGGTCATGGTCGGAGGCACTGAAGGGGTTGTCAGACTTGAGCAATGTGCCGGTGTACTGGCTGCCGTATTCGAACAGGGAGCTCTCGAAGGAGTTGATGTGCCAGTCGGCGACACCAGCCACCTTGCTGGCCAGCGCCGGGTTGGCGAGGGCATAGTCCAGGGTGCCCAGCTCCCCGTCGTAGCTGTAGGAGATGGCTTTCTCCTTGTTGAATTTGACGTTGAGATCGATCAGGCCGTAGCTGCGAGTCACTTCGCGACCGAGCTGTTCATAGGACTGCTCACCGATAAAGGTGTGAGAGGCCGATACGATCTTCCGCTCGCTGGTGGCCGGGTTGTAGTCGGTCAGCACCCGGATCGGATCTTCCTTGGCGTAGGAGTTGAAGTCGCCAACCAGCAGCACCTGGCCCGGCAGTTTGCTGACCGCCTCACCCAGCACCTTGGCGGCAGAGACCCGGAACTCGGTGCACTTGCCCTGCAGGTCGGCCGGTTCTGTCTTGCCATCGCCATTTTCGTAGCAGCCTGACCCCTTGGATTTGAGGTGGTTGACCACCAGCGTCAGCGGCTCCTTGCTCTTGGCGAGGGTGAAGGTCTGAACCAGCGAGTCGCGCTGACCGGCTGTCTTGGCCACACCACCAGTGGTGTAGCGCTGCTCCGGCAGCTTGATGACGCTGGCATCTCCGCTGGGGGTGAGCATGGCAGGACGGTAGATCATCGCCACCATGATGGCGTCGCCGCCGAAGAACTTGCCATCGGTAAGGGCAGTGACCGGCAGACGTACATAGGCGTAGTGTTTGCTCGCATCCTTCTGCTGTTCGTTGAGGCGGGTCACCAGATTGTGGAGGGCCGAGTTATCCTCGAAGCCGTTGTTCTCCATCTCCATCAGGCCAAGCAGATCGGCATCCATTGCGGTAATGGCATTGACGATCTTGGTGCGCTGCTTCTCGAACTCGGGCTGGCTCTTGGCACCCCGGTTGCAACCTTTGGCGTTGTCGGCATCCGCCTGATCCTTGCACAGGATATTGAGTGCGCCGCCGATGCTGGAGTGACTGGTGAAGTAGTTGAGCACGTTGAAGCTGCCGATCCGAAGATCGCTGCCAGCGAGGCGAGCCGGCGCGTCTTGACGATCCTCTTCAGGGCTACGCAGCAGGGCGCCGGCAGTCAGGGTGATATCGCTCGGTACTACCAGACGGAACGCATCCTTGTTATAGACGATTACCCCCTCCAGCCCGGTCAGTTGATCACCGATGCGCAGATATCCCTGATCGGCATCCCAGCTCGGGAACCAGGGCAGTACGCCATCCGGTGCTTTGTAATCAGACTCAACTACCAGACGGTTGCTGCCATTTTTGGTGGCCAGTGCGACAGCGTCCGCACTGCTGGCAACATGAAGTTGGGTCGGTTTGATCAGCGGGGTTTTGTGGGCCAACTCTACGTTGTTGCGATAGACCTTGTAGTCGAAGCCGTAGTTGCGGGTCAGGTGCAGGTCACTGCTGCTGTCGAGACGTACCCGCATCCCTTCGTGGCGATTGAGCGCTTGCGCCAGCGTCTCCCCTTCATTGACCTGCAGTACGCTGGTCGGCACATTCAGCCCTTGTGCGGTGACTTGCAAGTGGGCTTTTTTGGTGGCCTTGTCGACTAACGGGGTCAGCTGGGTGCCGCCGTAAAACTCTTGCACTTGTGCTTCCAGACAGACTTCGCTCCCCGGTTTGATGTCTTTATATTTGGTCGCGAAGTCCTTGTCGTTCAGATAGACAAAGATGCCATCAGAGGTGGCCGGATTGCCATCGCCCACCGGGTCGGTCAGATAGAAACCCTTGGTCAGGCTTTGGCCCAGCGTCGTCACGATACCGCGAACGTTGAAGGTGCCCGTGCTGATTTTACCGGTCACATTGCCGTTCTTGTCGGTCACGGTCTGGGTGGCCAGCGCGCTGGCGGAGCCTGTGCCCTGAATGGTCGGGATGGGAGTGAGTTGAGCCGGATCGGACGGGCAGACAAATGCCGCATGGGCGCCTGAGGATGCAAGTGCCAGCCCCACGGCCAGCGACAGCAGGGTACGAGTACCTTTCATAGGTGTTCCTTTTTTATTTTTGCCAGTGATTCCATAGCCTTGGCTCGTTGACCAAGGGCGCGCATTGTCACATTTCTGGCATGTCATACCAGTGAGCCAACGCACATTAAACGAATCTGGGAAGGTGTGGGAAAGCGTTTTTATGATCCCAATAACGATATGATTTTTTTGATAATTCAATCAATTTTAACCCTGTGATCATGACGCTTTCGTGGCAGGGGATAATTCTCTTTGAGAATAAAGATTGAGGGGATCTTGTCGCCTTCCTATACTGGGTTCGTTCCTCACGGAACCCAGGTAAAGGGCAAACCGGCAGTGATGCCGGGGCGCAATGCTTCCGGTCTCGATCGTGGATCCAGATAGCGGGGTTTCCCTGGGTGAGGGGTGGTTTTTGTGGCAGGTCCATTGCCAGTTGTCTGCGCCCATCATGCAGGTTGCGATTGTTCTTTGCCTTGGTGACCAATGCCAAGACAAAACAAGGAAGATAACAATATGCAACAGCTCTTCAGACCCAGCAGGCTTGCCATGCTGGTCGCCCTTGCGGCTGCGCCCGCCTGGGCTCAGGCCGCTTATCCTGCCTATAAATCCGGTACTGCCTACAAGGCTGGCGATATCGTCAGCAACGTCGGTGCCCTCTACGAGTGCAAAGAATTTCCCTATTCAGGCTGGTGCGGGGCATCCCCCTATCACTATGAGCCGGGTGTCGGTGTGGTCTGGGCAGATGCCTGGAAGCCCTATGGTGGCGAGGTGCCTCCTCCTGCACTCGGCGTAGCCGTCAGCTCACCGGCTACCGGTTCCAGTTTTAATGAAGGAGCCAGCGTGGCGCTGGTAGTGACCCTGAGTGGCCCGGTGACGGCGTTGGCCCGGGTGGAATATCTTGTCGACGGCAAGCTGGTTGCCACGGCGAGCGCCTCGCCCTGGAGTGCCAGCTGGAGCGCCGCCGGAGTGGGAGGCCATACCCTCAAGGCTCGCGCGCTGGATAAAGATGGCAAAGTGCTGAGCGAAGCGGATTCGAGCTTCAACGTCGCCGCCGTGGTCGCGCCAGAGGCGCCCAAGGCGAGCATCAGCAGCCCGGCCAATGGAGCCAAGGTGACCCTGGGTCGCAGTGTGGCGGTGAGCGGTAACGTCACCGATGCCAACAACGATGTGGCCAAAGTCGAGCTCTATGTCGACGGCAAGAAGGTGGGCGAAGATACCACTGCCCCCTGGCAGGTGAACTGGACACCGGATGCCAAAGGCAGTGCCGCCCTCAAGCTGGTGGCCACTGACAAGAGCAATCTGAGCGGTGAGTCGGCGGCGGTGACCGTCAATGTCGAGGAGGCCGCGCTGCCGCCTACCGGTGGCAACCTCTCTTGTGACATTCGCCAGATCTATCGCCCGGATGGTTACGAGTGCATGGGGGATGACCATGCCCGCCGGGTCATCGGCTACTTCACCTCCTGGCGCACCGGCAAGAACGGCCTGCCCGCCTATCTGGTGAGCGATATTCCATGGAACAAGATCACCCACATCAACTACGCCTTCGCGGCGGTGGATGAGCAGAGCCACACCATCAAGGTGGACGATGCAGCCACCAAGATGACCTGGGATGGCGTGCCGGGTGCCGAGATGGATCCTGAATTTGCCTACAAGGGCCACTTCAACCTGCTGTCGAAGTACAAGAAGCAGTATCCGGACGTGAAGACCCTCATCTCGGTCGGGGGCTGGGCCGATACGCGTGGTTTCTACACTGCCACTACCAAGGGTGACTGCTCGGTCAATACTGCAGGTATCAACACCCTGGCTGACTCGGCGGTGAGCTTTATCCGCCAGTACGGTTTTGACGGAGTCGATATCGATTACGAATACCCCACCTCGATGAAGGATGCGGGCAACCCCAACGATTTCCCGCTCTCCAACCAGTGCCGGGCCAAGCTGTTTGCCAATTACGAGGTGCTGATGAAGACCTTGCGGGCGCGGCTCGACCACGCCGGTAACGAAGATGGCCGCAAGTATATGCTGACCATCGCCTCACCGGCTTCTGCCTATCTGCTGCGCGGGATGGAGAACTTCCAGGTCACCCAGTACCTCGATTACGTCAACCTGATGACCTATGACTTCCACGGTGCCTGGAACCACTTTGTCGGTCACAACGCTGCCCTGTTCGACAACAATGCCGACCCCGAGCTCTCCCATTGGGGCGTCTATACCCAGACCCAGTTTGGCGGTATCGGTTACCTCAACGCGGCCTGGTCTGCCCACTACTTCCGCGGTGCGCTGGCGGCTGGCAAGATCAACGTTGGCGTGCCCTATTACACCCGCGGTTGGCAGGGGGTGAGCGGTGGCAGTCACGGGCTGGGTGGCAAGGCAGCCCTGCCGAGCCAGAACGAGTGCCAGCCGGGCACAGGTGGCAGCACCATTCCGTGTGGCAACGGGGCGGTCGGCATCGACAACATCTGGCATGATCTCGACAAGAACGGCAAAGAGATCGGCGGTGGCGCCGTGCCCATGTGGCATGCCAAGAACCTGGAGCATGCAGCCAGCCTCGGCATCACCACATTGCCAAGTTATGGCACTGCCTGGGGTCTGGATCCCAACAATCCGGCCGACGTGATGCAGGGCAAGTATGTGCGTTACTACGATGAGAAGGCCCACGCGCCCTGGCTGTGGAATGAAGAGAAGAAGGTGTTCCTCTCAACCGAAGATGAAGAGTCCATGGGCCACAAGCTGGACTACATCATCAAGCGCGGTCTGGGTGGCGTGATGTTCTGGGAGATGGCGGGTGACTACGCGTTCGATCCGGCCAAGAACGAGTACGGCATGGGCAGCACCCTGACTACTCTGGCTTACGAGAAGTTTGCCAAGGCAACTCCGTACAACACCAAGCAAAACGATCTGGCCGCGCCGAGTGCCCAGCTCGATATCCAGGTCAGCCTCTCCGGCTTCAAGGAAGGGGACTCCAACTACCCGATCAACCCGAAACTCAAGCTGGTCAACAAGTCGACCCAGACCATTCCGGGCGGCGCTCGCATCGAGTTTCTGGTGCCCACTTCCACCTCTGACACCATCACGGATCAGAGTGGCATGGGGCTGAAAGTGGTGGAGAGCGGTGGCAACGACAATTCGGAAGGCATTGCGGGCGAGAAGGACTTCCACAAGGTCGCCATGAACCTGCCGGGCTGGCAGACTCTGGCACCGGGGGCCGAGATTGAAGTCGCCATGACCTACTACCTGCCCGCTGCTGGCGTGCCAAGCGGCATGCGCATCATCAGCGGCAGCCAGACCATTGGTCTCAAGGCCGAGTTCCCGACCCTGCCGGAGGCCGTGCTGGGCTCGGGTGGCGGCGAGAATCCGGGTACCAGCTGCAGCAGCCAGAACGTCAATCCGGCGGCCTACAAGGCCTATCCGAGCTGGCCGCAGGGGGATCATGCCAATGGCGGCGACCGCATCACCCATAACAAGGTAGTGTGGCAGGCGAACTGGTGGACCAGCAGCGAGCCCAAGGCAACCGATGGCAGCTGGAAGTCTGTCTGTAGCTATTGATTTTAAAATCAATGAGATAAGTGAGGCTTCGGCCTCACTTTTTTTGTCTGGTTGGTCGCTCTGGTTGAAAATGCGCCTGCCTTTCCTGGCGGGCAGCCTCTATAATAGAGTCGATTAATAATCAGATGGATATCAGCGTATGGCGAGTATATTGGATTCCGTTGATCAACGAACTCAACTGGTGGGGGAAAACCGCCTCGAGTTGTTGATGTTTCGTCTCGGCACCCGTCAGATGTTCGCCATCAACGTCTTCAAGGTACGGGAAGTGGTCAAGTTGCCCCATCTGAGCAAGATGCCGGGCTCCCATCACAATATCAGCGGGGTGGCCAATATCCGCGGTACCTCGATCCCGGTGATCAACCTGCGCAGCGCTATCGGTATGCGCCCCATGCCCATCGACAGTGAATCCAACCTCATCATCACCGAGTACAACCGCACCATTCAGGGCTTTCTGGTGGGGCAGGTGGCCAATATCGTCAACATGACCTGGAAGGATATACTGCCGCCGCCGCGATCTGCCGGGCGTGCCAACTACCTCACTGCCATCACCCGTATTCCCGAAGATGGAGTGGATCAGATCGTCGAGATCATCGATGTGGAGAAGGTGCTGGCGGAGATCATCACCTATGACATCCGCATCTCCGAGGAGGTGCTGGACCGGGAGATCCTGCCCGAGATGCATGGCCGCAAAGTGCTTATCGTCGATGACTCCAGCACCGCCCGCAATCTGGTGCGCGAGACCCTGGGCCAGCTTGGGCTTGAGGTGATCGAGTGTCAGGATGGTTTGCAGGCGCTGACCCTGCTCAAGGGGTGGTGCGATGCTGGCAAGAAGGTGACCGACGAGATCCTGCTGATGATCACCGATGCCGAAATGCCGGAGATGGACGGCTACCGCCTGACCCACGAGGTACGCAGCGATCCGCGTATGTCCGATCTCTTTATCACCCTCAACACCTCCCTGAGCGGCAACTTCAACGAAGCCATGGTCAAGAAGGTGGGGTGCGACCGCTTTATCTCCAAATTCCAGCCCGACTTGCTGGTCGGCGTGGCCCAGGAGCGGCTGCGCCAGGTGCTGGAAAGCTGAGACGCTGCATGCCGGTTATACTAAATCAGTAACAAAACATCCCGCTTCGGCGGGATGTTTTGTTACTGGGTATTGGCGATGGATTGGTTGAATCAAGGTGCCACGCAGAGATCGTCGACCATTCAAAACATCCGATTTTGGCGGGATATTTTGTTATGGGATATTGGTGATAGACGGCGGGCTTATTGGCTGAGCAGCGGCTCCATAAAGCGGGCGACTTTATCGCGGATTTGGGGCTGGGCCGCCGGGGTGGGATGAATACCATCGTTCATCATAAGTTCAGGGCGCAGCGCAATATCATCCATAAAGAAGGGCAGCAGCGGCAGATCGTTAGCCTGGGCCAACTCGGGAAAGATCTGTTCGAACTGGCGCAAATAGCGGGCACCGTAGTTGCGGGGCAGCTGGATTTGGGTCAGCACCACACGGGTCTGCTGCTCCTTGGCGAGCGCGATCATGCTGGCCAGATTTTGGCGGGTAATGGTCGGTGCGAAGCCGCGCAGGCCATCGTTGCCC
This sequence comes from Aeromonas sp. R2-2, assembly GCF_040908355.1. Lineage (NCBI taxonomy): Bacteria > Pseudomonadati > Pseudomonadota > Gammaproteobacteria > Aeromonadales > Aeromonadaceae > Aeromonas > Aeromonas sp. R2-2. Next base: position 34,342 of record NZ_JBFODQ010000033.1, read on the forward strand.
CCCAGTTCGATCAGCAGCCAGTCCGGCTTGTGCTCCTTCAGCAGAGCGGGCAGACGGGCCAGCGCCCCTTGGGTCGTTTCACCGCTGATGCTGGCATTGAGCAGGGTGTGTTTTCCCCCCTCCTCCTGCCATTTCTGGTTGAGCAGGGCAGGCCAGCTCTGCTCAACCTGCATTTGATAGCCAGCGCTCAGGCTGTCTCCCAGCACCAGCAGGGTCTGGGCCTGAGCCGACGAGAGCAGGCTGCCGAGGCCAACGAACAAGACAAACAGAATACGCACCATCAATTCAACTCCCGCTATGGATTGTCATCAAGGGATTGGAACAAAGGATACAGAGCATGAGTTCAACCCCCATTATTGTCGTCAAGGGCCTCGGCAAATCGGTTCGCCTCGGCCAGGAAAGCCTCACCATCCTTGAAGGGATCGATCTGCAAGTCAATAGTGGCGAGACGGTGGCTCTGGTCGGTGCCTCCGGCTCCGGCAAGTCCACCCTGCTGGGATTGCTGGCCGGGCTCGATCTGCCGAGTCAGGGGGAGATCGAGATCCTCGGCAAATCCCTTGGCGAGCTGGATGAGGAGGGGCGGGCCCGATTGCGCGCCGAGCAGATCGGCTTTGTGTTCCAGTCGTTCCTGCTGCTCCCGACCATGACGGCGCTGGAGAATGTGATGCTGCCCGCCGAGCTGCGCGGCGAGCGTGATTGCGAACCAAGAGCTCGCGAGCTGCTGGCCGCGGTCGGGCTTGGCGAGCGGTTGCACCATCTGCCGCCACGGCTTTCCGGCGGTGAGCAGCAGCGGGTGGCCATCGCCCGCGCCTTTATGACCCGTCCAAGCCTGCTGCTGGCGGACGAGCCGACCGGCAACCTCGACAGCAAGACCGGCGAGAAGGTGATCGAGCTGCTGTTTGAACTCAATCGCAAGCACGGCACCACGCTAGTGGTAGTGACCCATGACCATCAGCTGGCCGAACGCTGCCAGCGGCAACTGGTCATGGCGGCGGGTAGGCTGGATCGCGAGGTGGCCCATGATGTGGTGTAACGGGGTGAGCTGCGAGTCAAGTGGGAGATGCAAGGGATGATGCAGTGGCGATTGGGATGGCGACTGCTTCGCCGGGAAGGTTTCAGCGGCGAGCTGCGCTGGTTTGTGCTGGCGCTGGCCCTGAGCGTGGCGTGCGTCTTGAGTGTGGCATTGGTGGCGGATCGGCTCGATGCCGGACTCAAGGCGTCGGGCCGCGACTTTATCGGAGCGGATCGGGTGCTGCGCACCGCCGCTGCTCTGCCGGATGGCTGGCTGGCCCGAGCGAAACAGGATAGCTTGGCGGTGCAGACCACCGTCAGCTTCAACAGCATGCTGTTTCACGGCGACGCGCTGCAGCTTGCCTCCATTCGGGCGGTGCCCGATGGTTTTCCCTTCTATGGCAAGCTCACTCTGGAACCTGCCCGTGCCCCGGCTCCCGGCGAGATCTGGCTCTCCGCCCGGGTGATGCAGCTGCTCAAGGCCAAAACGGGGGATGAGCTGGAGGTAGGCAATACGGTGCTCAAGGTGGCAGGCCTGCTTGGCGAGGAGCCGGATCAGGGCTTCAGCCCCTTCCTGCTGGCGCCGCGGGCGCTGATCCACAGTGCCGATATCGAGGCGACCGGTGCCCTGCTACCCGGTAGCCGCCAGCAGTGGCGCTATCTGTTCAAGGGGCCGCGGGAATCGCTGGCCCGTTACGAGCAATGGTTGTTGCCGCAATTGCAGGCCGGACAGAAGTGGATCAAACCGGATGACAGCGAATCCCAAGTGGGCCGAGCGCTGGCCAATGCCGAGCGTTTCTTCCGGCTTGCCTCGCTAAGCGGGGTGTTGCTGGGGGCGTTGGCGATGGGGATTGCGGTGCGCCACTTTGCCGAGCGCCAGACCAATATGGTGGCGCTGCTCAAGACCCTGGGGGCATCACGTCGCTCGCTCTGGCAACTGATGGGAACCCTGCTGCTTTCGCTGACGCTGATCGGTGCGCTGCTGGGTCTGGTAGCGGGCACCGTCATGCAGTGGATCACCTTGCAACTGCTGGGGGACCTGCTGCCGCCGGATCTGCCGCCCCCCTCCTGGCGCCCCTTTGCGCTGGGGGTGGCGGTGGCGCTCTTTATCACCCTGCTGCTCGCTTTTGTGCCCTTCTTGCGTCTGCTGAAGGTGCCGCCGCTGCGGGTATTGCGCCGGGAGCTGGAGGCGGGTATTCCCCCCTGGCTGGCCCTGCCGGTCGGCCTGTTCGGGCTGTTTGCGCTGGTCTGGGGCTTTACCGCCGATGTGCGGCTGGCGCTGGGTCTGGTGGGGGGCATGGGTTTGCTGATGGGGCTGTTGGCCCTGCTGGCAGCCCTGATGTTGCGGCTGGGGACGAAAGTGAGCGGGCCTCATGCCTTGCGGCTGGCGCTGGCCCACCTGTCGCGCGAGCGCAGCAGCGGTCTGTTCCAGCTGGCGGGCTTTGCGCTGGCATTGATGCTGTTTGGCTTGCTCTGGGCGGCCAGGGTCGATCTGCTGGATGAGTTTTCGGCCCGTCTTCCCGTCGATGCACCCAACCGTTTTCTGGTCAATGTGGCCGAGAACGAGCGGGAGGAGATCCTGAGCGAGCTGGCGGCAGCCGGGGCCACCACCTCCGACTTCTACCCCATGGTGCGCGGCAGGCTGACCCATATCGCCGGTGAGGCGGTGGGCGAGGGGGCCAGCAGTGGTCGTGAAGGGGTCGATCGGGAGCTTAACTTCACTACCACGGCGACCCTGCCAATCGACAACAAGCTGGTGGCCGGTAAATGGCTTGCCGGGCCCGGCGAGGTGTCGGTGGATAGCGAGCTGGCCAAGCGGCTCGATATCAAGCTGGGGGACATGCTCGCCTTTACCATCGAGGGGCGCAGCTTTGGCGCCAGGGTCACCAGTCTGCGCAGCATCAAGTGGGACAACATGCGCCCCAACTTCTACATGATCTTCTCCGAGGATCTGCTGGCACCCTTCTCCCGAACCTGGCTTGGCAGCTACCGGCTGCCCGAGGCGGGGCGCACTGCCGAGGTGGAGTTGATCCGCCGTCACCCCACGGTGAGTCTTATCGATGTGGATGACCTGATTGCGCGGCTCACTCAGGTCTCGGAGCAGGTGAGTCGGGCGCTGGCGCTGATGCTGGGGCTGGTGACGGTGGCGGCGCTGCTGGTGCTGCTGACCCAGACCCAGGCCAGCATGGCTCAGCGTCGGCGCGAGCTGTTGCTGATGCGCACTCTGGGTGCCAGCAGCGACCTGCTGAAAAAGATGCTGCGTTGGGAGCTGGTGGCCAGTGGTGCGCTGGCGGGGCTCTGTGCCGCCATGGTGGTGGAGCTCTGCTCCTTTGGCCTGCAGTGGTGGTGGTTCGAGGGGCAGTGGCAGTTCCACTGGGCTATCTGGCTCGGCCTGCCGACGCTGGGGGCACTGCTGGTGACGCTGGCGGGGCAGGGGATGCAGCGCCAGCTGCTGGCTGGCACCCTGAGCGATCGGCTGCGGGGTCTGGGGCAGGGGTTGTTGTAATCCCGCCAGCGCGAGCCGATGCACACAAGGCGCAATAGCGCAGCCACAATAAACAAGCAGCCCGGCCATTGGCCGGGCTGCTTGCTATGTGGGGCGCTGACGAGCGGACGCCGCGAGCGGGGGTGAGTTAGCGGGGCTCACGCAGCAGATTGGCGAGGGCGCTCGGCAGATCGGGATAGCTGAAGTGAAAACCGGCCTGTTGCAGCCGTGCTGGTATCACCTTTTGTCCGGTCAGCAGCAGATCTGCCGCCTCCCCCATCACCAGTTGCAACAGCGGCGCCGGGACGAAGAAAAGGTGTGGACGGTGCAGCGTGGTGGCAAGGGTTTGGCTGAACTCCCGGTTGCTGACCGGATGGGGCGCAGTGCCGTTGAAGATGCCGCTGCACTCTTCGTGTTCCAGCAGGAACAGCATGGCGCGTACCAGATCCTGCACATGGATCCAGCTCATCATCTGGCTGCCTGACCCCATGGGGCCGCCGAGTCCGAGTCGGTAGGGAGGGAGCATTTTGGGCAGGGCGCCGCCATCCATGCCGAGTACCAGTCCGATCCGCACGATACAGACCCGTGTCTGGCGGCTCTGGGCCTCCTGCGCCAGGGTCTCCCATTGTTGGCAGAGCTGGTGGGTGAATTCGTCGTTGGGAGAGCGGCACTGCTCGTCGAGGGTTTCGGTGCCCTGTCTGCCATACCAGCCGATGGCGGAGGCGTTGATCAGCACCTTGGGCGGTGTGCTGGATAGCTTGATGAGATCGACCAGCTGCTCGGTCAACAGCCAGCGGCTATCGCAGAGCAGCTGTTTGCGCGACTCGCTCCAGCGTCCGGCGGCGATAGGTTCACCGGCCAGATTGATCACCGCATCCACGTCATTGAGGTCATCGAGCCGGTCGAGGTTATCCAATACCTTGATATCGTGGCCCAGCAGGGAGTAAGCGCGGCTCCCCTGCCTGCTCAATACCACGACCTCGTGATTGACCTTGAGATGGGCAACCAGCTTGCGGCCGATAAAGCCGGTCCCTCCGGTAATAAGAATCTTCATCGCTGCATGCTCCTGCTGCCGTTTGCTCTACTCTAATGGCGTCGTCCTCCTGCAACAAGTGGACGAGCTTGGCATGTGTTGTTCACTAGACTGGTTTTAACTCTATCTTTTTCTTACCAGATATTGTTCAACAATAGTTTGAATTGATTGATTTTTGTTGGGTGGAGATTTGTTGAACAATCGCTATTATGGCGACCCTTTTCGCCTGTCCAACGAGGCTGTCACCCATCATCCGAGCATCAAAGAGGCCGCTATGCCATTTCGTCGTTTGAAACTTCGCCAGCTTTACTCGAGGATTCTGTTGGCGCTGCTGATGGGGGGCGGGATCCTGCTGCTGGGGGTTGTTGCCGTTATCTGGCAGACGGTGACGGAGATAGAGCGTGATGCCGATTCACGGTTGCAGCATGCCCGTATGATGTTTGATCGCTCCATCGGCCATGCCCGGCAGGCGGCCATCAATGTGGAGGGGATGCTTGGTCACTCCTGCAAGGAGGCGGCACAACTGCTGCGCGAACAGGTGGCCACGGTGCCCGATGTCCGTTCCGCCAATCTGGCTGTCGGCAGCCACATCTACTGCACCTCGCTCTATGGTGACTACGATGGCCCCTTCAATCCTGACAGTTATGTGGATGGCAGGCTGCAACTGCTGCCAGGCAATGAGGTCACACCGGATCGCCCCTTGATCGTGCTGCGTCATGAAACGGACAAGGGGAGTGTGCTGATCGGTGTAGATGGCTACTACCTGCGCAATACCCTGGAGATCTCCAGCAAGAACTCCCCGATGGCTCTGGTGGTGGGGCAGAGGGCTCTGTTTGGATCAGGTCAGGTCGGGGCGGCGCCCTCTCCGACAGAAGAGGGCTATATTGCCCTCGCTTCGGCCGATTTCCCCTATCAGGTCGTCACCCGGGTCACGGTGCATGACTACTGGAGTCACGCATGGCGCTACTCCAGATATACCTTGTTCCTCTCTCCGTTGCTGGCGCTGCTGATTGGATTCGGCACCTTCAGGCTGATGGGGCGTAGCAGCTCACCAGCGGAGGAGCTCAAGCGGGCATTGATCGAAGAGGAGTTTATCCCCTACCTGCAGCCAGTGGTCTCAGGTGAGGATGAGCAGTGGCGTGGCTGTGAGGTGCTGATGCGCTGGCAGCATCCCAAGCAAGGGATGATCTCGCCGGATCGCTTTATTCCGCTGGCGGAAGATAGCGGGCTGATCGTGCCCATGACCAGCCTGTTGATGGCGCAGGTGCGCGACCACTTCTCCCCTTATGCCCGCAAGTTGCCGGCCAAGTTCCATTTTTGCTTCAATATCAGCGCCAAACACTTTCAGGATCTCGACCTGTTGACTGACTGCAAGGCCTTTCTCGACGCGTTTAAGGACAATCCCGTTGATTTGGGGCTGGAGCTGACCGAGCGGGAGCTGCTGGTGGCCGATGAGACAACCGCCCGGATGTTTGCCGAATTGCGCAAACTGGGCGTGTTGATCTCTATCGATGATTTTGGCACCGGTCACTCCAGTCTCACCTATCTGCAACAGTTTCAGGTCGATGCACTCAAGATTGACCGGAGCTTTGTGGAGATGATCGGCACGGATGCACTCTCCAGCCATATCGTTGAAAACGTGATTGATCTGGCGAAGCGACTTGAATTGATCCTGATCGCGGAGGGGGTCGAGAAGCAGTCGCAGGCGGACTACCTGCGGGCGCGCCACGTTGACTATCTGCAAGGGTATCGTTATAGCCGCCCCATCCCGATGAAGCAGTTTTGCAAGACCCTGTTTGGCTGAACGGTTGAATGGGGAGCATAAAAAAAACCAGCGATCGCTCGCTGGTTTTTTGTTAATACGGTTTGGCTTGGGCGTTCAGAGCATGCGCTGGAGGGCGCGGGCCAAGCGTTTGACCCCCTCCTCGATGGTCGCTTCATCGACGCAGGAGAAGCTCAGGCGCAGGGTGTTCTTGATCTCGGGGCGCACGTAGAAGGGGGCACCGGGTACGAAGGCCACCTTCTCCTTGATCGCCTCGTCAAACAGCGCCATGGCACTGATGTGGGCTGGCAGGGTCAGCCAGAGGAACATGCCCCCTTCCGGTCGGGTGTAGCTGACGCCGGGCGGGCAGTGACGGGCCAGCGCGGCCTCCATGGCGGCGCGCTGGCGACCATAGACCTCCTTGATCTTCTCCAAGTGAGCGTCGAGGGAGTTGTCGGTCAGGAAGCGGTGCAGCACCTGCTGGCTGAAGGCGTTGCTGTGCAGATCGGTCGCCTGCTTGGCGATGGTCACCTTCTTGCGCAGCCAGTCCGGCATCACCATCCAGCCCAGACGGAAGGCAGGCACCACGGTTTTCGAGAAAGAGCCGAGCAGCACGGTATTGTTTGGCGCCAGCTTGGCAATCGGGGGGAGATGCTCCCCTTCGAAACGCAGCTCGCCGTAGGGATCATCTTCCACCATCAACAGCTCGTGGCGCACCAGTCGCTCGGCCAGTGCCTCGCGGTTAGCACGGCTATAAGAGACACCGCTCGGGTTCTGGAAGTTGGGTACGCCGTAGAGCAGCTTGGCATTGGATCCGCTTGCCAGCAGCGCATCCAGCGCCGCCAGATCCAGACCCTCTTCTTCAAGGGTGATCGGCTTGAAGGTGGGCTGGTAGACAGAAAAAGCCTGAATGGCGCCAAGGTAACCCGGCTCTTCGATGATGAGATCCTGACCCTCGTCGATCAGCACCTTGCCCAGCAGATCCAGCGCTTGCTGGGAGCCGCTGGTGATGAGGATGTTGTCCGGATTGACCTGCATGCCGTGGCGGGCCAGATAGCGGTCGGCAATGTACTGGCGCAGCGGCGCATACCCTTCGGTCGCCGCATATTGCAGGGCGGCAGCCCCTTGCTCGCGCAGTACATCCTGACAGGCCTGATCGATCGCCTTGACCGGAAACAGGTGGGGATTGGGCAGGCCACCAGCGAAGGAGATGATCTCCGGATTGGCGGCAACTTTGAGGATTTCACGGATAAAGGAAGGTTCAACCTTCTCGAAGCGCTGGGCAAAAAACGGCTGCATAGACAATTCTCTCGGCATGTGGGCGGTCGCTCCATTCGACCGCCAGGTTATCCGTTTGTATCAGATTTCAGAAATGAGGCAATGATTGTCACAAAAATCGCCAAAAAAGGGCTGGAACGACTCTGCTGAGGATTATATTGGACGGTTAGTCGGTGTGGCGATGCCAGTGAGGGAGCTGGGAAGTGGATGGCCGGAATATTTGTTGCGCGAAACACTTGCGCCTTGGGCCTATCTTGGGATAATTCGCTCCCCTGTTTTCGCGGGTCGATGAAATGCCGAGCCGCGAGCGGTCCCGCTCGGGATCGGACACAAGATGTATTACCCGGATTGATGAAATAACGAGACCATTATGCCTGTGACCCAAGATGTATTTAACGAAGACGGCAAGTTCATGCGCAAGATCCGCAGCTTTGTCCGTCGCGAAGGCCGCCTGACCAAAGGGCAGGAGAAGGCCCTGGAAGAGCTCTGGCCGGTCATGGGCATCGATTTCGAGCCAAAGCAGCTCGATCTGGTCGCACTGTTTGGCCGTGAAGCACCCGTGGTGCTGGAGATCGGCTTTGGCATGGGCGCCTCTTTGGTAGAGATGGCCAAGAATGCCCCCGAGAAGAACTTCATCGGCATCGAAGTGCACTCCCCGGGCGTGGGTGCCTGTCTGGGTACTGCTCAGGAAGCGGGGGTCACCAATCTGAAAGTGATCTGCCACGATGCGGTCGAGGTGCTGGAGCACATGATCCCGAACGGTTCACTCTCCTGCCTGCAGCTGTTCTTCCCGGATCCCTGGCACAAGAGCCGTCACCACAAGCGCCGCATCGTACAGCCTGCGTTTGCCCAGGATATTCGCCAGAAGCTGGCCATCGGTGGCGTGTTCCACATGGCGACCGACTGGGAAAACTATGCCGAGCACATGCTGGAAGTGATGAGCGCCGCCGAGGGTTACGAGAACACCTCTGCCACCGGTAACTGGGTGCCCCGTCCGGACTGGCGTCCGCTGACCAAATTTGAACAACGTGGCCACCGTCTTGGCCACGGGGTTTGGGATCTGATTTTCAAGCGTGTCAGCTAAGCTGGCACGTCAACACACCTAGCGTATCAACTAACTTGAGGAGCTATCATGGCCAATCGTAGCCGCCGCCTGCGCAAGAAACTGCGCGTCGATGAATTCCAGGAAATGGGTTTCGACATCAGTTTCAACTTCCCGGTCGGCACTGCCGAAGAGACCATCGATGCCGTAGTCGATGCGATGATCGATGAAGTGATCGAGCCCCGCAAACTGGCTTTCGCCGGTTCCGGCCACCTGGCCTGGGAAGGGATGATCTGCACCCAGCAACTGGGCAAGTGTACCGAAGAAGACCGCGCTGCCGTCAAATCCTGGCTGGAAGGCAAGGGGATGGAAGCCGTGGTCGTTACCGAGCTGTTCGACCTCTGGTATGGTGAACCGGCCTGATACAAGGCTGCCGCATCTGGCGCCTTGTTGTGGGTAACTGAAAAATCCCGCCGCTGGCGGGATTTTTGTCAGTGGGGATGGGATCTCCACCGCTGTTTTAGTCATGGAATCGCTTATTGCTTATGGTGTTGTCATCCGAATTACTGGCCAGCATCCTTGAAGAGGTGCGCCCGTTGCTGGGACAAGGCAAGGTGGCCGACTACATTCCGGCACTGGCTCAGGTGCCGGCCGATCGGCTCGGTATCGCAGTCTGTACCGTCGAGGGGGAGCTGTTCACCGCCGGCGACGCTTTTGAACCCTTCTCCATCCAGAGTATCTCCAAGGCCCTGAGCTTGACCCTGGCACTCACTCTCTATCAGGAGGAGGAGATCTGGGCGCGTGTCGGCAAGGAGCCCTCCGGCCAGCCCTTCAACTCGCTGGTACAGCTCGAGTTCGAGCAGGGGATCCCCCGCAACCCCTTTATCAATGCCGGGGCGCTGGTGGTGAGCGATCTGCTGGAGACCCGCCTCACTGCGCCCCGTCAGCGTACCCTCGAGCTGGTGCGCCGTCTTTCCGGCAATCCGGCCATCATGGCGGATCAGGTCGTCGCCCGCTCCGAATATCAGCACTCTGCCCGCAACGCCGCCATCGCCTATCTGATGAAGGCCTATGGCAACTTCGAAAACGAAGTGGACAAGGTGCTGCAAAGCTACTTCAATGCCTGTGCCATTCGCATGAGCTGCGTCGATCTGGCGCGGGCATTCATCTATCTGGCTAACCGTGGTGTGCCACTGGGTGAGAGCGTGCCGCTGCTGCCCGCCCGCACCACCAAGCAGGTCAACGCCCTGCTCGCCACCTGCGGCCTCTATGACGAGGCGGGCGATTTTGCCTATCGTGTCGGCATGCCGGGCAAATCGGGGGTCGGCGGCGGTATCATCGCCCTGATCCCGGGTGAGCTTTGCGTCTGTGTCTGGTCGCCCGAGCTCAACAAAGCCGGTAACTCGCTGGCGGGCACGGCGGCGCTGGAGCTGCTGGCCGAGCGGCTGGGTCGCTCCATTTTTTAACCTTGTTCACTATGAATCGAGAAATCACCATGAAACGACATCTTCGCTTCTTGCAGGCCGCGCTGGCGACCTTACTGCTCTGGTGTGCCCTGCCCGCCGTGGCAGGGGAGTTGCCACCGCTCTCGCTGGCCGATGCCAAGGCCAAACAGGCTGTCATCCTGGATACCCGCGCCAGCTACTTCTATCAGGGGTGGCCGATGGAAGGGGAGAAGCAGGGCGGCCATGTGGCGGGCGCCGAGAACCTCTCTGCCGAGTGGAAATACAGCGATGAAGAGTGGCCAAAGGCGCTCGAGATAAAGGGGCTGAAGGCCGATCGTCCGGTTGCCCTCTACGGTGCGTCCCGCGAAGTGGCCGAGGTGGCCCGTCTGCTGCGCAAGCAGGGGATCAAGCAGCTGTTCGAGCTGCAAGGGTGGCAAGCCGCACCGCGCGAGTCGCTGGCACGCTGGCAGCAGCTGGTCTATCCGCGCTGGTTGGCGGATCTGCAAGAGGGCAAGCCGGTTGCCGCGGCGCCCAAGGGTGACTGGAAGCTGTTTGAAGTGGATTGGGGCTCACCCAAGGCCTACCTCATCAGCCACATCCCGGGGGCCGGTTATATCGATACCAACAGCCTCGAAGAGGAGCCGCTGTGGAACAAGGTCTCTGACGAAGCGCTCAAGAAGCTGCTGCTGGATAACGGCATCCGTCACGACACCACCGTCATCCTCTATGGTCGCAACACCATGGCTGCTGCCCGTGCCGCGCACCTGATGATGTATGCGGGGGTGGAAGATGTGCGCCTGCTGGACGGTGGTCTGGATGCCTGGTTTATCCAGCACCTGCGCACCGAAACGGGTCTGCCCAACAAATATGAGCCGGTGAAGGAGTTTGGCGTGACTATTCCCGCTCACCCCGAGTACTACACCACGCTAAGTCAGGCGAAAGAGCTGCTCAAGCAGCCCGATAGCGCACTGGTCAGCGTGCGCACCTGGGACGAGTTTGTCGGCAACACCTCAGGTTATAGCTACATCAAGCCGAAGGGCGATATCCCGGGGGCCAAGTGGGGTCATGGTGGGGTGGATGCCAACAGCATGAGCGACTTCCACAACCCGGACGGCACCATGAAGCCGGCCCGCGAGATCCTCGCCATGTGGGACCAGTGGAACATCGAGCCGACCCAGCAGGCTGCGTTCTACTGCGGTACCGGCTGGCGCGCCTCCGAGGCCTTCTTCTACGCCTGGCTGATGGACTGGAAACGGATCAGCGTCTACGACGGCGGTTGGTACGAGTGGAGCATGGATCCCAAGAACCCGACCGTGACCGGTGAGCGTCAGCCTGCCAAGTCATGATTGCGCTCTTGCGCTGAAAAGAAGAGGCCGGACAGAGATGTCCGGCCTTTTTCATTGCGCTCGCCACCCGGCCAGACAGCGAGGCTAAGTCGCTGATTATTGACGGCGATCCCGCTTTGCTCATCGCGCCATCTCGTGCCGTGCGATTGAACTAGGCTTCAAGAAACATCCTCGTGGTGAGGATGATCGCAGAAGAGGCCGCAATGAAAAAACTGATGATGATCCTGGTGTGCGCCCTGGGGCTGGTGGCATGCAGCTCCCAATACATCATGAGCACCAAGGATGGCAAGATGATCACCACAGAGAGCAAACCCAAGCTGGACGAGAGCACCGGCATGTATCGCTATTACGATCATGAAGGGCGCGAGGTGATGATCAAGAAAGATGACGTGACCCAAATCATGGAGCGCTAAGCGCTCTCTTGCCGCAAGGGCCGCTATCTGCGGCTCTTCTCATTTTCGCCGAAAATTCGCGCTGTTCCTCTGTTTATCCCCGCACATTCGCAGCAAATTCAGTCGTGATACAGCTTCCGTTATGGTTTAACCCTTATCATCACACTCCATTTTTTATTGGAGGTGTTATGTCCTTGATGTCTATCTGGAATTCCCGTTTTTCCGCGCACAGCTTGCTGGGTGGTGCCTTGCTGGTGGTGGCGTCAGCCAGCCATGCCGGTGACGATCAGTTCACGCTGGGGCGGACTATTTTACTGGGAGCCGGTGATCATGGTGCGACAATTCCTTTGGTGATTTGCCGTCAGACCAAATATATCAAGGTGAAGGCGGAGCGTGATTTGACCCTGGATCGGGTGGTGGTGACCTATGGTGGTGATCGTACCAAGACCATTCGTTTCGATCGGGAAATGAGCAGTGATAAAGAGACCGAGTGGAAATCACTGGGCTCGCGCCGTTGTGTGAAAAAAATCGAAGTGTACGGTAATTCAGAGCGCAGCAAAGCGGGCGTAAAAGTATTCGGCCGCAAATAATTGATGCAGTTTTTCTGCGCAAACAGATGAGTTAAAAATAATGGCGAGCCGTGGCTCGCCATTATTTTTTATGGTCGGGTTCGCTATTTTTTCGGCCGAAACGGCTTGATGACAGTTTCATCGCACTCAAGATACGGCCCTTCCATCAAATCGATGCAGTAGGGGATGGCGGGGAAAACTGCATCCAGACATTCGCGGATTGATTTGGGCTTGCCCGGCAGATTGACGATCAGGGTATCGTCGCGCAGTCCGGCTGTCTGGCGCGACAGAATGGCTGTCGGCACAAACTTGAGGGATTCGGCCCGCATCAGCTCGCCAAAGCCCGGCATCATGCGATCACATACCGCCTCGGTCGCTTCCGGCGTGACATCCCGCTTGGCCGGGCCGGTGCCGCCTGTGGTGACGATGAGACAGCACTGCTCCTCATCCGCCAGCCGGATCAGGGTCGCTTCAATCTGATCTTGTTCATCGGGGATCACCTGATAGACAGGTTCCCACTCCGAGGTCAGATAGGCGTTCAGGGTGTCGATGATGGCCTTGCCGGAGAGGTCTTCATAGATGCCCGCGCTGGCGCGATCGCTGACGGTGACGATACCGATTTTTGCCTTGCTCATGGTCTGCTCTTGAATGTCCGATAAAAGTGGCAATTAAAATAACATAATCAGTGAGATATGTTAAACCGTCAGGAGATGACGCGGGTCGGTGAGGGACGAATAAAGTGTCGAATGAAGCAAAATAAGGCCACCCGGATTTTTATTTGCAATAAAAAACAGAAAATCACAACCTAAAATGTATAAGTGTTTTATCTCGCCTGAATTAAAAACAATCGCTTGTTTCCAAACACAATTAAAATAGATAGACACCCTCGTAGTGACCATTGTCCGGTTTGGTCCCCAGTGGATGGATTGAACCCTTTTTAGCCGCGTCGTATATACAGATTTATATGGCTGGGACGTGATGGTGTGGTACCGCAGTGTGTTGCCAGCAATAGTCGCCAAGGAGGGCATATGGAGTTGCCTGATTTTGACACCCTGAAGGAGTTGGCTGCGAGTGAGCCCTCCCGGCTGGATGCGATTCTGGAGCAGCAGATCGACCAGTTGATGGCCCGTGCGAGCCCCGATCAGCAGCGCCGTCTGCGCGGGTTGCAGTTCAAGATTGATGGTCAGCGCCGTCTGGCGAAAAACAATCTTGATAGCTGTATCCGGATTACCAACATGATGCGGGAATCCTTTTATGTGATGCGCAGCGAAATGAGCCAGTTCAGGGAACAGGGGGACCCTCCGCCTGAAAGCGATGGCAGTGGTAAAATAATCCGTCTGGCGGACTATCGACGTCGTAAATAATCTGTAATAACCCTATTGGTTAATATTTCAGCCAAATCAGTGAGGCCATAATAAAGGGAATTGCTGGCGCCCTGATTGTTATGGTTTTTAATGTTAGTCGTAATGTGTTTGTGATGTAATTTCTTTTCTCCTTCTTGTAATAACTAATTAGTCAGGTTGTGATAGGGGTGGATGAATAACAGTAAAAGTTAGGCTAATATGGCCGAAATTTTTATTGCTACGACTCGAAGGGATTATGAGAAGTATCACACCAAGACGGGTGTTGTCGCGGGAGCAACAGACAGAGATCACCCGCATTATCGTCAAGGTGGGTCAGATGTTGGCCCAGTTCGGGGCGGAGAGCCGGATCATCGAGCAGACCACGGTGCGGCTGGGGATGGCGCTGGGGCTGGAGAGTGTTGAGATGGCCATCTCTTCCAGTGCCATCGTGCTCACCAGCCTCTATCAGGGGGGTTGCGTCACCACTACCCGGCGGGTGCGCGAACATGGCATCAACATGCAGGTGGTGTGCGAGATCCAGCGGATCTGCATCATGGCGGAGAAAGAGCTGATCGGTGCCCGTGAAGTGCGCCAGCGGCTCGAGGCCATCGTCCCCTTCCACTATCACCCCTGGTTGGTGGTCCCCATGGTGGGGCTCTCCTGCGGCGCCTTTAGCCTGCTGTTTGGCGGTGACTGGCCCATCTTCCTGGTGACCTGCTTCTCGTCTGCCGTGGCGATGCGGGTGCGCCAGCTGATGGCCCGCCATCACCATAGCCCGCTCATCAATTTTGCCGCCACCGGCTTTATCGCTACTTTGCTCTCCTCCAGCGCCACCTTCTTTAACTGGGGTGACCAGCCTTATCTCGCCATGGCGGCCAGCGTGCTGCTGCTGGTGCCGGGCTTTCCGCTGATTAATGCGGTCTCAGACATGGTGAAGGGCTACTTCAACATGGGGCTGGCCCGCTGGGGGACTGCGACCCTGCTGACCATCAGCGCCGCCATAGGTATCATTTTGGCCATGTCGGTCACCGGGATCTGGGGGTGGAAAGTATGATGGATTTGCTCTGGCTACTGGCCAAGGATGCCTTCTGGTCCTCCATTCCGGCGGTGGGGTTTGCCATGCTGTTCAACGTGCCGCCACGGATGCTGAAATATTGCGCCATGGGCGGCGCGCTGGCCCACAGCCTGCGTACCCTGCTGATCCACTATGGTATGCCCATCGAGTGGGCGACGTTGGCGGCGGCGACCACGGTCGGCTTTGTCTGCGTCTACTGGTCGCGCCGTCTGCTGGCGCCGCGTCCGGTGTTCAGCGTTGCCTCCATCATTCCGATGATCCCGGGCAGCTATGCGTTCAAGACCATGATTGCGGTGGTGGAGCTCAACATCAACGGCGTGACCATGGAGTTGATCCAGAGTGCGGTGGAGAACGGCCTCAAGGCGCTCTTTATCGTCGGTGCCCTCAGTTTCGGTTTGGCGATCCCCTCTCTGGTCGTGTACCGTAACCGCCCCATAATCTGACAGACGGTGAGAGGCCCCATGAAGATTTCCATGATTGCCGCCATGGCCCACGACAGGGTGATCGGCAAGGACAACCAGATGCCCTGGCATCTGCCTGCCGATCTGGCTCACTTCAAGCGTGTCACCCTCGGCAAACCGGTATTGATGGGGCGCAAGACCTTCGAATCCATCGGTCGACCGCTGCCCGGACGGCGCAATCTGGTGATCAGCCGCAATCCCAATTATCAGGCCGAGGGCATTGAGGTGGTGGGCTCCGTCGAGGCGGCGTTGGCGCTGTTGGCAGGCAGCTCGGTGGAGGAGTTGATGGTGATCGGTGGTGGTCACCTCTACGGCCAGCTGCTGCCACGGGCCGACAGACTCTATCTGACCCGCATCGATCTGGCGGTGGAGGGGGATACCCGTTTCCCTGCTTTTGACGATGGCCAGTGGCAACGGATTGAGTGCGAGAGCCACCCTGCTGATGAGAAGAACCCGCACCCCTATAGCTTTGAGACCTGGCAGCGCCGCTGACGGACGAATGCTAATGGGCAAATAACAACAAGGGCATCTTCGGATGCCCTTGTTGTTCTGTTGGGTTTTCAAGACGGGATTAGATGCCTGAACCGTCGTTCTCGCCATTTTCCTCGTGCAAACCGCACTCGCGCTTGAGGCCGAAGAAGCGGGTCTGCTCCTCGCTCATGCCGGGCTCCCACTTGGCGGTGGTGTGGACATCGCCCACCGAGAGATAACCCTGCTCCCACAGCGGGTGGTAGGGGAGGTCGAACTCTTTGAAGTAGTAGAAGACATCCTTGTTGCTCCAGTCGATCACCGGCAGGAACTTGAAGCGGCCGCGCTGGATGCCCAGCACCGGCAGCTTGCCACGGCTGCCAGACTGCTCCCGGCGCAGGCCGGAGAACCAGGTCTGGGCCCCCAGCTCACGCAGGGCGCGGTCCATCGGCTCCACCTTGTTGAGCTGGTTGTAGCGGGTGATCCCCTCCACCCCCTGCTCCCACAGGAGACCGAAGCGCGCCTCCTGCCAGGCAGGGCTGAGCTCGGCCCGGTAGATCTTCAAGTTGAGCGCGAGGCGCTCGGTCAGCTCGTCGATAAAGCGGTAAGTCTCGGGGAAGAGATAACCGGTATCGGTCAGCACCACGGGCACGTCGGCCCGTTCGCGACTTACCAGATGGAGCATCAGCGCCGCCTGAATGCCGAAGCTGGATGAGAGCACATGCTCCCCCGGCAGATTGGCCAGGGCCCAGCGCACCCGCTCGGGGGCACTCATGGTATCCAGCTCCCGGTTGAGGGGGGCCAGTGCCTCGACTTGCTCCTCACGGCCGAGGGCTAGCAGCGCCTGCAGGTCAAGGCGGCCATCTTCAGTGACATTAAGCGGCAGATTAAGCGGCATAGAAGTCCCTCGCAGAGTCGATAACGGGGGCAATTACCCCAACCCGGATCACGAAGTCGCCGAAGCACTCACCCTGATTGCGCTCGGTGGCCCAGCGGCCGATCAACGCGTCGAGTTCGGCCAAAATCTGCGGCTCGGTGATGTTCTCGAGGTGCAGGCGCGGAATGCGGGTCCCCTCTAGATTGCCCCCCAGATGCAGGTTGTAGCGGCCCGGCGCCTTGCCCACCAGACCTACTTCCGCCAGCATGGCGCGGCCGCAGCCGTTGGGGCAACCGGTGACCCGGAAGATGATGGCGTCATCCGCCAGCCCATGTTTGGTGAGCAAGCCCTCGATGTCGGTGACAAACGCCGGCAGCATGCGCTCCGCCTCGGCCATCGCCAGCGGGCAGGTAGGCAGGGCCACACAAGCCATGGACTGCTTGCGCTGCTCGCTCACGCCGTCATCCAGCAGGCCGTACTGGCGCGCCAGGGCTTCGATGCGGGCCTTCTCGCTGGCAGGTACCCCGGCGATGATCAGGTTCTGGTTGGCGGTCAGGCGAAAATCCCCCTGATGCACCTTGGCGATCTCCAGCATGCCGGTTTTGAGCGGCTTGCCCGGGAAGTCAAGCAGGCGGCCATTCTCGATAAACAGGGTGAGGTGGTGCTTGCCGTCGATCCCCTCGACCCAACCGAAGCGATCGCCACGGCTGGTGAACTCATAGGGGCGAACCGGCCCGAACTGGATGCCGGCACGGCTCTCCACCTCGGCCTTGAAGGCTTCGACGCCGACGCGCTCGAGGGTGTACTTGGTCTTGGCATTCTTGCGGTTGACCCGGTTGCCCCAGTCGCGCTGGGTGCTGACCACGGCGGCCGCCACCTCCAGCACGTGGGAGAGCGGAATAAAGCCAAAGTCGCTCGCCTTGCGCGGGTAGGTGCTGGTGTCGCCGTGGGTCATGGCCAGCCCGCCGCCCACCAGCACGTTGAAGCCTACCAGCTTGCCGTGTTCGGCAATCGCCACGAAGTTGAGATCGTTGGCGTGGATATCCACGTCGTTGTGAGGCGGGATCACCACAGTGGTCTTGAATTTGCGCGGCAGGTAGTTGGAGCCCAGGATCGGTTCCTCGTCCTGCCCCAGTTTTTCACCGTCCAGCCAGATCTCCACGTAAGCGCGGGTCTTGGGCAGCAGGTGCTCGGATATCTTCTTGGCCCACTCGTAGGCCTCCTGATGCAGCTCGGACTCCACCGGGTTGCTGGTGCAGAGCACGTTGCGGTTCACGTCGCCGGCGGTGGCGATGGAATCGATGCCGGTGCTGTTGAGGGTCTGGTGCATCAGCTTGATGTCGCGCTTCAATACCCCGTGGAACTGGAAGGTCTGACGGGTGGTCAGACGGATGCTGCCGTAGAGGCTGTGCTCTTCGGCGAACTTGTCGATGATCTGCCACTGGGCCGGGGTGATGATCCCACCCGGCAGGCGCGCACGCAGCATGACGTTGTGCAGCGGCTCCAGCTTCTGGGCAGCGCGCTCCGGGCGGATGTCGCGGTCATCCTGCTGATACATGCCGTGAAAGCGGATCAGCTGGAAGTTGTCGCCGTTGAAGCCGCCGGTGAGCGGATCCTGCAGATCCTGCTCTATGGTGCCACGCAGGAAGTTGCTCTCGCGCTTGAGGCGCTCGTTGTCGGCCAGCGGCCCTTCGACCGGTCCCGCTTTTGGGTGAGAAAGAGGTTGTTTGCTCATCAATAGACATCCCTTTGATAACGTTTGGCACGACGCAATTCGCTCAAATACTCTTCTGCTTCCTCACGGCTCTTGTGACCGTGTTCGGCAATTACATCCAGCAGGGCCTCCTGTACATCCTTGGCCATCTTGTTGGCGTCGCCACACACATAGAAGTGAGCGCCTGCTTCCAGCCACTGGTAGAGCTCCTGGCCAGCTTCGCGCAGGCGGTCCTGCACATAAATCTTGTTGGCCTGATCCCGGCTGAAGGCCAGGGAGATCTTCGACAGCAGCCCCGATTTCACATAACGCTGCCACTCCACCTGATAGAGGAAATCCTGGGTAAAGTGGGGGTTGCCGAAGAAGAGCCAGTTCTTGCCTTCCGCGCCCTGAGCTTCCCGCTCCTGCATAAAGGCGCGGAACGGGGCGATGCCGGTGCCCGGGCCCACCATGATGACGGGGGTGTCGGGGTTTTGCGGCAGGCGGAAGTTGTCGTTGTGCTCCACGAATACCCGCACCTCGCCATCCTCAATCAGCCGATCCGCCAGATAGGAGGAGGCGGCGCCGCTGCGCACTGTGCCATCTTCCTGTGGATAGCGCACCACGCCGACGGTCAGGTGCACCTCCTCTTCCACCTCGCTCTGGGCGGAGGCGATGGAGTAGAGGCGCGGGGTGAGGGGGCGCAGCAGGCTGACCAGCAGCTCGGCAGTGAGCGCGGTCGGGAAGCGTTTCAGTACATCCACCACCTGGGCAGAGGCGACCAGTGCATTGACCTGGGCCTTGTCGCCAGCCAGATCTTTCAGCGCTGCGTTGTCCGATATATCAGCGAGTCCTGTGATAAAGCCGCCGTGCAGCCGGGTCAGTTCGAAGTGACTGGTCAGGGCAGCGCGCAAGGTGCCGTGGGCCGTGGCTTCATCGCCAGAGAGGCCGGTCAGGGCCAGCACTTCGCCCACCAGTTCGGCGTCATTGTCGAACCAGACACCGAGGGCATCCCCCGGCTGGTAGGTGAGGCCGGAGTCGGCCAGATTGATCTCGATATGGCGGATATCCTTGGTGGAATCCCGGCCGGTGATCTTCTGATTGACCGACAGGCGGGCAGGGAAGGGGTTCTCCTTGCTGTACTGGTTGTGGCCAACCGCCTGCTGCACCGCGCTGGTCACGCTGCTGCTGGCCACACCGGTAGAGAGGGTCGCGGCAATGGCGTTGAGTGCCTGCTCGCCCCAACTCTTGGCCGCATCCTGATAATCCACATCGAGGCTCGCGAGCTCATAAATGCGTTCGGCCCCTGCTTTGGTGAGGAAGTCGTCAAAATCTTTGCCGGTCTGGCAGAAAAATTCGTAGGAGCTGTCACCCAGCCCCAGTACCGCGAACTTGAGGCCGTCCAGCTTGCCAATCTTGCCTTTTTTAAGTTGCTCGAACAGATCGACGGCGCTTTCAGGTGGTTCACCCTCCCCGTAAGTGCTCACTACCACCAGCAGGTGGCTCTCTTTCTTCAGCTGCTTGGGTTTGTAGTCGGCCATCGACGCAAGGGTGACCGGTAGACCGCGGGCCTCTGCCTGCGCCTTGATGGCACTGGCGACACCTTTGGCGTTGCCGGTCTGGGAGCCGTAGAGAATGGTCAGGCTGCCGCTGGGAGCGACGACTGCTGCGCCTGCGGTCGCAACGGGCTGGACGCCCGCCTGGGAGAGGCCGTAGAGATATCCGCTCACCCAGGCCAGTTGCTGGGTATTGAGGGTCGAGAGTACCTGACCCAGCTGACGTTGCTGCTCGTCAGAGAGGGGGGAGAGGTTGAATGGGGAATCCTTCAATTGCATCACACGCGTCTTCCATGGTCTGATTTTTGGCCAGATTAAAGGGCGTGTTGGATAACAACAAAGAATAAAAATGTCTTCTTTATTCTATTAATGCATTAAAGGGGCAGAGGTACGCCTGTTCCCGCAGCAAAAGAGGGGCGTGGTATAAAGAGCGTTAAATGAGAGCCACTTGATAACACAGGAAGTGCCATGTCGAATATCCGATTGTTTCATGTCAATGCGTTCAGTCAGCAGCCCCTTGGTGGCAATCCCACGGTGGTCGTATTGGGAGCAGCCCTGCCTGATGCCAGCCAGTTGGCGATGGCAGCCGAGTTCAATCTCTCCGAGACAGCCTTTCTGGTACAACTTGGCAGAGCCCATTATCAGTTGCGCTGGTTCACGCCGAAAGTCGAGGTTGATCTCTGCGGTCATGGCACCTTGGCGGCTGCTCATGTGTTGTGGCAGACAGGGGCGGTAGCTGCATACGAGACTATCCGCTTCGAGACCCGCAGTGGTGAGCTGCTGGCCCGGCGCGAAGGGGAGTGGATTTGGCTCGATTTTCCGCGTATCGAAGTGACGCCACTGATGCTGGATCCCGCCTATGCAGCCGCGCTTGGTTGCCAGCCACGACAGACTCTGGCGGCCGGGGCCAAGTTCTTGCTGGAGCTGGCAAGTGAAGAGGAGATCCTCGCGCTTTCGCCTGATTTCCATGCACTGCGCGCTCTGCCGGGACGGGGGGTGATAGTGACGGCGCCCTCAAACGACTCTAACCATGATTTTGTCTCCCGATATTTCGCCCCTTGGGTGGGCGTCGATGAGGATCCGGTTACTGGTTCCAACCACTGCGCTCTGGTGCCCTTTTGGGCCGAACGGTTTGGTAAACGGCAACTGCGGGCCCGTCAGATTTCGGCCCGTGGTGGTGAGTTGCGGCTTGAACTGCAGGAGGATCGGGTACTGATTGCCGGTCAGGCCGTCACATTGTGGCAGGGGGAGTGGCTGCTACCGCCAGCCTCATAAGAGGTAAGCATTCGTCAATTGTTGTGAGCATTATAAAAAAAC